>CAZKBV010000014.1:0-17009 GCA_964551215.1 uncultured Oscillospiraceae bacterium
TATATAACCTAAGCGCAGATGTCCCCCGCCTCTAAGGCGGCGGGGGACACTTCAGAATTTCAGTGGGAGTTATAATCTCCCACTGAAATTCTGAGGAGCTAACGCTCCCTGCGCAAGTTGCAATCGTTCGCAAGCTCCATTTCAAGCAAGCTTGATGGAGCGTTGCTCCGATTTAAACGCAAAAGGGCGCCCCATAAGGGCGCCTATTGTGCTAAACAATTTCAAGCTCAGGCTCAGACAGCTCTGACAACCTTTCCACTGCGAAGACAGCGGGAACAAACATGAATTGTCTTGGGTGAACCGTTCACGATAGCCTTAACGGTTCTTACGTTAGGCTTCCAAGCACGGTTGGAACGATGGTGGGAATGAGAAACCTTTATACCGAAGGTTACACCCTTGCCGCAAATATCGCACTTTGCCATAGCTAAACCTCCTTTGGAATATTTCACGCAAAAGGCATTATAACAGATTTTGCTCAAAAATGCAAGTGTTTTTTTAATATTTATCAAAAAAAATTTAAAAATCCGGCAAAGTGCGATAAGAAACAATGTTGACGGCGGCTTATTTAAGTAATATAATAGTAATGATAGCGCGGCGAGCCGCGGGAATCATTGAGAAAGGAACTTCGTATGAAAATATTTGTTTTGGACACAACGCTGCGGGACGGCGCGCAGTCCGAGGATGTTTCCTTTTCCATTCCCGATAAGATAAAGATAGTCCGCCTTTTGGACAGGCTGGGAGTTGACCTTATCGAGGCGGGGAATCCCTTTTCCAACGTAAAGGACAGGGAATTTTTTAAGGAAATGGAAAAGTGTCCGCCGAAAAACGCAAAGCTTGTCGCCTTCGGCAGCACCCGTAAGGTGGGCGTGCGTCCGGAGGAGGATGAGGCGCTGGCGGCTCTTATGGATGCCGGCACGGAGTATATCTCCGTTTTCGGCAAGGCGTGGGATCTTCACGTGGAACACGTTCTCCACACCGCGAACGAAGAAAATCTCGCGATGATAAGAGATACGGTGGCGTATGGAGTCAGCCGAGGCAAAAAGGTGATTTTCGACGCCGAGCATTTCTTTGACGGCTATAAGGAAAATCCGGAATACGCCCTTGAGGTTATCCGCACGGCGGACGAGGCCGGAGCTTCGGTGGTTTGCCTGTGCGACACAAACGGCGCGGCCTTCCCCGATGAAATTTTTGACATTACGAAAAAGGCCGTTGAAAGCGTAAAATGTCAAGTTGGGATACATACGCATAACGACGGGGGAATGGCCGTGGGCGGAGCGGTTATGAGCGTTTCCGCCGGAGCCGTACACGTTCAGGGGACGTTAAACGGCATAGGCGAAAGGTGCGGAAACGCCAATTTAAGCACTATAATCGCCAATCTGCAGCTTAAACGGGGCTATGAGATAATCTCTCCGGAGCAAATGGAAACGCTGTCTCCAATCAGCCGCGAGGTTGCGGAAATAACCAACATAAACATACACGGTATGCCCTATATAAGCAGGGGGGCTTTTGCCCACAAGGGCGGAATGCACATTGACGCCGTGCTGAAAATGCCGCGCACCTTTGAGCATATCGACCCCGCGGTGGTGGGCAACGAGCGGACGTTCCTTGTAAGCGAGGTGGCGGGGAAAAGCGCTCTTATGCCCTTACTAAAGCGCATAGATCCTTCCATAGACCGCAATTCCCCGAAAATCAAGGATATTCTGGCGAGAATGAAGGAGCTGGAATACAACGGCTACCAGTTTGAGGCCGCCGAAGCCAGTCTGGAGCTGGAAATCCGCAGAGTGCTGGGAATGGATAAGCAGTTCTTTAACATAGAGCGTTTCCGCATTATGCTGGAGCAGGATACCATTTCGCCGAAATCCATGAAGGGCTATTCCACCGCCTTTACAAAGGTAAAGGTGGGCGGCGAGTATGAAATAACGGCCGCCGACAGCAGCGAAGGCCCCGTAAACGCTGTGGATATAGCCATGAGAAAGGCTCTGGAAAGGTTTTACCCGTCTATAGGGCGGCTGAGATTGGTGGATTACAAGGTTCGCGTTCTTGACAGCGCCGCCGCTACGGGGGCGAAGGTAAGGGTGCTTATTGAGTCCACCGACGGCAATGACAGCTGGACTACCGTGGGCGTCAGCACCGACGTTATTATGGCCTCCAAAAAGGCTCTGGAGGATTCAATGGAATATATGCTTATAAAGGAAGCGGACAAAAAAGAGGCCGACAATAAAAAGGACAAATAAATTTTAATCAAGAAAAGGTGATAATCATGGCAATGACAATGACTCAGAAAATACTTGCCGAAAAGGCCGGACTCGGTGAGGTAAAGGCCGACCAGCTCATTTTGGTAAACCTTGACCTTTGCATGGCGAACGACGTTACCGGCCCCGTGGCCGTAAACGCCTTTGAAAAGGCGGGCTTTTCGGTTAAGTATCCCGACAAGGTTTGCTTTGTACTGGATCATTTTACTCCCAACAAGGATATCAAAAGCGCCCAGCAGTGCAAGCAGGTGCGTGAATTTGCCCATAAGTGGGGCGTTAAAAAGTACTTTGAGGGCGGCTGCGCCGGAGTGGAACACGCTATACTCCCCGAAAAAGGCATCGTACAGGCCGGATACGCTGTTATAGGCGCGGACAGCCACACCTGCACCTACGGCGCTCTCAACGCCTTCAGCACAGGTGTAGGCTCCACCGATATGGCCGTGGGCATGGCTACGGGCAAGGCGTGGATGAAGGTTCCAAGGGCGCACCGCTTTAACCTTACAGGCAAGTTTAAGAAAAACGTCTGCGGCAAGGATCTTATACTATATATAATTTCCAAAATAGGCGTTGACGGCGCGCTTTACGCCTCTATGGAATTTACCGGCGAGGGCGTTAAGGAACTGAGCATGGACGAACGCTTCACCATTGCGAACATGGCCATTGAAGCCGGAGCCAAAAACGGCATTTTCCCCGGCGACGAAAAGACCGAAGCTTACCTTAAGGCCGCCGGATGCGAAGGATATTCCTTTGTGGAGCCGGACGAGGACGCGGAGTACGAAACAACAATGGAGATAGATTTGGCGGAGGTTCCCATGATGGTGGCCTTTCCTCACCTTCCCGAAAACGGAAAGTCCGTTCGGGAAACCGAAGCAATGAAAATAAAGCTGGATCAGGTGGTTATCGGAAGCTGCACCAACGGGCGCATAAGCGATATGGAAATTGCGGCAAATGCGCTTAAAGGCAAGCGCGTTGCCGAAGGTCTGCGCTGCATAATCATTCCCGCTACGCCTAAAATCTGGACAGAGTGTATGGAAAGGGGCTACTTTAAAATATTTATGGACGCGGGCTGTATAATTTCGCCTCCCACCTGCGGCCCCTGCCTTGGCGGACACATGGGTATTCTGGCGGACGGCGAAAGAGCCGCCTCCACAACGAACCGCAACTTTGTGGGGCGCATGGGTCACGTTAAGAGCGAGGTTTACCTTGTTTCCCCAATAGTTGCGGCTACCAGTGCCGTGAAGGGATATATTGCGGCTCCGGCCGAATAAGAAAGGAAGACAGACATGAAAATAAAAGGCAGTGTATTTAAATACGGCGATAATGTTGACACAGACGTTATAATCCCCGCCCGTTACCTTAATGTGAGCGATCCCAAGTATCTCAGCGAGCATTGCATGGAGGACATTGACGCCGACTTCGCCAAAACCGTAAAGGAAGGGGACGTAATGGTGGGCGGCTTTAACTTCGGCTGCGGCTCCAGCCGCGAGCACGCTCCCATAGCGATTAAGGCCAGCGGCGTTTCCGTGGTCATCGCAAAAAGCTTTGCCCGCATTTTCTACCGCAACTCCATCAATATCGGCCTTCCCATTTTGGAGTGCGCCGAGTGCGCGGATGAGGCCGAAAAGGGCGACATTATCGAAGCCGACCTTTCCGCCGGTGTTATAAAGAACGTAACCAAGGGCAAGGAGTACAAAACAACGCCTTTCCCGGAATTTATACAGGAAATCATCAGCGCGGGCGGGCTTACCGCCTATGCTCCCAGAATGTAAAATAAAGGAAGGAATGTTTGAAATGGAAAAGAATATTGCGGTGATTCCCGGCGACGGAATAGGCGAAGAGGTCATAAATCAGGCCGTTCGTGCGCTTAACGCCGTAGGCGAAAGGTTCGGTCATAAATTTAACTATACTTATCTGGAGGCCGGCGGATGCGCCATCGACAGCACAGGCAAGCCCCTCCCCAAGGAAACTCTCGAAGCCTGCAAAAAAAGCGACAGCGTGCTTTTGGGCGCGGTGGGCGGCCCTAAGTGGGATCATATCCCCGGCATCCGCCCCGAACAGGCTCTCTTGGGACTGAGAGGAGGCCTTGGGCTGTTCGCCAATCTCCGTCCGGCTGTTATGTACGACCAGCTTAAGGAAGCCTGCCCCCTTAAAGAGTCCATTACCGAGGGCGGCCTTGATATAATGATTGTCCGTGAGCTTACCGGCGGAATTTACTTCGGCAAAAGCGGCAGAAGCGAGGACGGCAAGAGCGCGTATGACGTTGAGTCCTATTCTTGGGAGGAAATCCGCCGCCTTCTCGTGCAGGCCGCTGAAATTGCCATGAAGCGCAAAAAGCATATTACGGTAGTGGATAAGGCAAACATTTTGGAAACCTCCCGTATGTGGCGTGAATGTGCCGCCAAGGTGTTCGCGGATTATCCCGAAATTAAGGTGGACTTCCTATATGTGGACAACGCTTCCATGCAGCTTGTAAGAAATCCCCGCCAGTTCGACGTAATTGCCACAAGCAATATTTTCGGCGACATACTTTCCGACGAAGCCAGTCAGATTACCGGCTCCATCGGTATGCTTCCTTCGGCGTCTCTGGGCGAGGGTAGCTTCGGAATGTACGAGCCTGTTCACGGCTCCGCCCCCGACATTGCCGGCAAGAATATCGCCAATCCCCTTGCCACAATTCTTTCCGCCGCAATGATGCTGCGTTATTCCTTCGGCATGATTGCCGAGGCCGATACTATTGAAAACGCCGTAAGCAAAACTCTTGACGACGGCGTGCGTACAGCGGATATAGCCGGCGGCGACGCTCCTGTCGGAACAAAGGAAATGGGCGACGCCGTTATAGCGAGAATGTAAGCGCGTAAATAAAACCCGTTTGTCCGGCGAAATCGGCGCGTAAAATCCCCTTGACGATTCAGGGGGATTTTGCTATACTTAAGCTGAAGCGGTTCTCATCGCTCAAAAGGAGATGACGGTATGCATATAAACGTAATCGGCGGCGGCCTCGCCGGATGCGAAGCCGCGTGGCAGGCGGCAAAAATGGGAATAAAGGCGCGGCTTTACGAAATGAAGCCCGTTAAGTACACTCCGGCTCACTCCAGCGAAAGCCTGTGCGAGCTGGTGTGTTCAAATTCCCTTAAGGGCAACGGGCTTGACAACGCCTGCGGCTTGCTTAAGGAGGAAATGCGCCGCATGGGAAGCCTTGTCATTTCCTGCGCCGACCAAACCCGCGTCCCCGCCGGAGGGGCTTTGGCTGTGGACAGGGAAGCCTTTGCCGCGCTGGTAACGGAAAAAATCAAGGCGGAAAAAAATATAGAAATAATCAATAAGGTTGTGGAGGATATTCCCGCCGGAGAGATTACCGTGATCGCCACCGGCCCCCTTACCTACGGCCCTTTAAACGACAGCATAGCCGCCCTTACCGGACAGGAAGGGCTGCACTTTTTCGACGCGGCGGCTCCGGTGGTTACGGAGGAAAGCATAGATAAGGAAAAAACCTATTTTGCCGCCCGCTACGGCAAGGGAACTCCCGATTATATTAACTGCCCAATGGATAAAGAGCGTTACCATGCCTTTTGGACGGCTCTTGTTCGGGCGGAGCGCGCCCCTCTCCACGGCAATGTTGAAAAGCCCAATGTTTTCGAGGGCTGTATGCCCGTGGAAATTATGGCGGCAAGGGGAGAGGATACCCTTCGCTTCGGCCCGTTGAAGCCGAAAGGCCTGCCCGATCCCAAAACCGGTAAGGAGCCTTACGCCGTTTTGCAGCTGCGACGGGACAACAGCGCCGGAACTCTTTACAATCTTGTGGGCTTTCAGACAAATCTTAAATTCGGCGAGCAAAAAAGGGTGCTTTCCATGATTCCGGGCCTTGAAAACGCCGAGTTTGTCCGCTACGGAGTTATGCACCGCAACACATACATAAATTCCCCAAAGGTGCTTAGTCCTGATTTCAGCCTCAGAGCCGACCCCGATATTTTCTTTGCCGGACAGCTTACCGGTGTTGAGGGGTATGTGGAGTCGGCGGCCTCCGGACTTATGGCCGGACTTAACGGCGCGAAAAGAATTTTGGGCGAGGAAAGCCTTGTGCTTCCGAAGGGAACTTGCATAGGCGCCCTGACGGCCTACATAACCGATCCGGAGATAAAAAACTTCCAGCCTATGAACGCTAATTTCGGAATCATAGAATGGGAACGAATCAAAATTAAGAATAAAAAAGAGCGATATGAATACATTTCCGCTAAGGCCTTGGCGTTATTGGCAAATTGCACAAAAATAAATGAAAAAATTGCACAATATGGCGAAAAGAAATTTTAATTTTTTTATTGATTATTTTTAAATAAAATGTTAAAATAGATTTAACGGTTATGGGAGGGGGATATATCAATCCCGATCCCGGCAAGAATTTTCAAGGAGGACTAATAATATGAAAAAGGCAAATCTTCGCGCACTGGCAGCCGGACTTGCCGCGTCGGTTGCGATGACCTGCTTTGGCGGGCTTACCGTTGGGGCGGCGTCTCAGGCTGTAGGCGAAGCGGCGCAGGCAATTATGCCTACCCGTGTACAGGCACTTGAGGCTCTTGAAAGGGCAAATGACTATTGGATTACAAATCATAAAACTCACGGAAGAGCTTTCTGGGATAATGCGGCTTACCATGTGGGAAATATGGAAGCGTATTTCACGACCGGTATTGAAATTTACCGCAACTTTTCTGAGGCTTGGGCCATCCAGAACAGCTGGAAGGGCGCGACAAGCGATAATAAAAACTCTTGGAAGTATTCCTACGGCGAAACTATGGATTATGTTCTTTTCGGCGACTGGCAAATTTGTTTCCAGACTTACATAGACCTTTATAACGCCGAAGTGATGGAATCAAAGGGCGCGACCCGCGATGAAACAAAGGTTGCCCGGGCCAAAGAGGTTATGGGCTATGAAATATCCACGTCCAACAATGATTATTGGTGGTGGGCCGACTCTCTGTTCATGGTAATGCCTCTTATGACAAAAATGTACGTTCTTACGGGCAACGTGCAGTACCTCGACAAGCAGTATGAGTATTTCCACTACGCGGCCGAAGAGTGCGAAGGCGGCACCAAGGACGGTATGTGGGATGACGAATATAAGCTGTTCCACCGTGACGGCAAGTATATCTACCCCGACCATAAGACGGATTCGGGCAAGAAGGACTTCTGGGCGCGCGGATCCGGTTGGGTGTTCGCGGGTCTTGCGAGAGTTCTTTCCGATATGCCGACGGACTATGAACACAGAGATTACTTCCTTGACAAGTATACCCAAATGGCGGAAGGCGTAAAGGCAACGCAGCAGGTTGAGGGCTTCTGGTCCCGTTCTATGGCTGACCGTTCTCATGCGGACGGCTTTGAAGCCAGCGGTACGTCCTTCTTTACATACGGTCTTGCTTGGGGTATCAACAGCGGCTATCTTGACAGAGACACATATCTCGACACCTGCTTGAAGGGCTGGTACTTCCTTTACAATACGTCCCTTCAGAGCGACGGATGCTTAGGCTATATGCAGCCTATCGGTGAAAACGCTAAGCAGAGCCTTAACATCGGCGCGAGAGACACTCAGAACTTCGGCGTAGGCGCGTTCCTGCTTGCTTCTTCCGAGGTTTCCAAGATGGCGGGCGGCGTTGACGGTGACCAGACAAGCAACGGCGACGTTTATCCCTATCTTATGAGAAAGATGGTCGGCAAATACGCTATAGAGCTTAATTCGCCCCATTTCTATGTTGACGGCATGATTAACCATATGGATAACAATAACCACAATCAGAAATCGTATCTGAAGAACGGCAACACCATGATTCCCGTTCGGGTGGTTAAGGAATATATGGGCGGCAACGTTGTTGAAAACGGAAACACAATAACGGTTACCCGCGATATTACCAACGGCAATACAAAGACAACAAAAACAGTGGTATTCACTCTTGACAGCTTGGATTATACTGTTGACGGCGCGGCAAAGACTCTTACCACGCCTGTTGAAAAGAGCGATTTGGGATACATCTGCGTTCCCGTTCGCGCTCTTATGGAGGGTCTTGGGTATCATATTTGGTACAGCGCTTACGGAGGAACAAATAAATATGCCTCCAATACCGATTCTCTTGACGCTATGATTGTTATCTCGGAAAAGGTTGATCCCTTCTTCGATTGCGACGCAAACGCGGTTGAGATGCTCCGGTGGATGATAAGCGCGAGCGAGCATTATCCCACACGTCCCAACCAGACAGCCAAGAACTACACCGTTGAAAAGCCGAAAATGGCGGGAACAACGGCCATCGGTACGCAGATACCTCTTACATCAAGCATGGTAACCGCTTCCGCCACTCCCGAAGCTCAGAATAACGCGGCTCAGACGGTTGACAACAATGTAAATACACGCTGGGCGGCTCAGGGCAGCCAGTATCTTACAATAGATTTGGGAACTCCTATGCAGATTGCCTGCGTTGGCGTTCGTATGATGCAGTATTCGGATGGCAGAACCATAAACTACGGCGTTTCCTACAGCGCTGACGGCAACACCTATACTTCGGCGTTTACCGGCTCCAGCACAACTAACGGCGGCGTTTGGGAATTCCCCAAGCTTAACGGCGCAACGGCTCGGTATATTCGTATAAATCTTAACGGTTCCACAACAAATGACTGGGCTTCTCTTGCTGACGTGGCCGTATTCCAAGGCGATGAAAATTCTCCCGAAACAACAGTTTCCGGCAGCGCGTCAACAAGCAGCACAACCTCAAGCACCGCCACGGGTACAAAGGTGACCTTAACCAGCGCGATGGTAACGGCTTCCGCGACGCCCGAATCCGATAACAACGCGGCAAAAACCGTTGACGGCAATGGCGGCACTTATTGGGCGGCTCAGGGCAGCCAGTATTTGACAATTGATATCGGAAGCACAGCGGTTGTAAGCACAGTCGGCGTACAGATGCGTTCTTACGATGACGGCAGAACCGTAAACTACAGCGTTTCCTACAGTGCTGACGGCAGCAACTATTCTTCCGTATTTAACGGCTCTTGCCCGTCCGGCGGCGCGGTTATGGAATATATTCCTGTCGCTAAGAATGCCCGCTATATCAGAGTCGGCGTAAACGGCTCCACAACAAACGACTGGGCTTCCCTTGCGGAGGTTGAGGTTTATACCGGCGGTACGGCAACGGCTGACGCGGCCGGAACCGTTCAGCAAACAACAATCAATTCCGTTCAGTCCGATACTCCCACGGGAACAAAGATAAATCTTACAAGCAGTATGCTTAAGGCCAGTGCCGAGCCTCAGTCGGAAAACCCCGCCAGCGCCGTTGTTGACGGCAACGCAAGCACGGTTTGGGCGGCGGAAAACAGCCAGAATATGGTAATTGACCTTGGCAGTGCCATGGGCGTTACCTGTGTCGGCGTTCAGATGAAGGACTACGGCGACGGCAGAACCGTAAATTACGGTATATCCGTTTCCACTGACGGCACCAGCTATACTCCCGTGTTCAGCGGCGCGTGCGCACCCAGCGGCGGTGTGAAGGAATATCATACGGTCGGCGCAAATGTTAGATATGTCAAGGTTGACGTTAACGGAAACAGCGTAAGCAGCTGGGCTTCCGTTGCTGAAATTGAGGTTTACAACGGCGCGGTGTCCGGCAGCACTGTAACAGCCTCCGGCCCCGTGGTTATGTCTTCGATTTCCAGCACTCCCGTAGGCGTTCAGGAAAAGCTTAAGACCGCCGGAACAGCAATTCTCGTTGACGAGGATTATCCCGCTTCCGCCGCGGTTGACGGCCTTACATCCACATCTTGGAAGGGTAACGCAAATCACAGCCTTGTTGTTGAAATGAACAGAAGCAGAACCGTTACAACGGTGGGCGTGCTTATTTCCGGAACAAAAACCGTAAATTACAGCGTAGCGGTTTCCGAGGACGGATCCTCGTGGACTACCGTTTATACCGGAACCTCCGTTTCCGGCGCTATGGCTTATCATCCCTGCGAAGCAAAGGGTAAGTATGTAATGATTACCCTTGCCGAAGAGGCGCGTGTTGCCGAGGTTGAGGTTTACGGCGCGGAATAAATTTCGGATAAAAAATTAAAATAACGCTTTTAATCTCCCCCAAAGCCTCGGTTTTGGGGGAGATTATTGCGCCGAGGACGCTTTTAAGCTTTGCCGGACAAGAAAAAAGCTGCCTTTTAATGCACAGACAGCTTTTTTCTTGGGGCAAACGATAAAATCCGCGAGGATTTTTCTAATGCTTAAAAATTAATGTCTTAAATAAGAAACAGGGCGGAGTATTGCCTTGGAAAAAAGCCCCTTAACCGCTTCGGTCGCGGCACAGTATTTGTCCACCATAGCCACGAGAAAGGCTTCCTTGTGCTTGGGCGGAGTCCACACCGCAAGCCACATATGGTTTTTGATGATTTCTCCCTCCAGCTTTGTAAGCGAAAAATTAGTGTCGGCGTTATCAAACGCTTCCTTCGGGTGGCTTCGGCAGTGTTCCCTTGCCGAGAGGGGGCTTTCCTTAAAATTATAATAAAACATATCGTGCATGAGGCCGCCTCTTGCCGCCGCGCGGCTGTTCCAGCCGAAAAACCGCGCTATGAGAAAGCTCTTATAGCTGACGCTTATGCTGTGATTAAGGCGCGAGGTTCCTATATGCTGACGGTAATCTCCCAGCTTTAATATGGCGGGGGAGCTTAAAATGTCCTGTGTGTTTGAAATATATTCAGCGTATGCTGCGCTGTTTTTATTCATGGCGACACCTCTTTCGGGTATATTGTAGCACATAAAACAGGGGATTTCAACAGGAAACTTAAGGAAAATGTTGACTTCGGCAATAACCTTATGCTTTGGAGAAGCATATAGACGCCAAAAACGGAATCAATTCGCAATATAGCCTTACCGGCTTTAGCGCGGCGCGGGAAGGCACGGCGGGTTTCTTGATTAAATTCTTTGACCGAGAAACAGCGTCAATTGAAAAAAATAGGGCTTCGTTTATATGGCAAAATAAGCGTAAAAATAAACACAAAAATAAGCCGGAACGATTTGATTTACTGTCAAATCGTTCCGGCATTTTGAATTTGTTACGTTGTCGCTATATGTTTTACGGAAAACTCGGCGCTTTCTCCGTCAACATTTAATTCATATCCCAAAACCTCGGTAAAGTAGGTTACGGGAACGTAGGTAAGGGCTGTTGTTTCGCCGGGCATTGCTATAAGCACGGGAGCCTGCCCCAGAGACTGAGGCGCCATTTTGCCCATTACGTAGGAATCCTCATCAATGGTAAAATAGCTGTGGCCTACGTACACGGTTTTCGTTTCGTCCTCCCACACAACATCAAAGCCCAAGGCTTCGGCTATAGCGCGCACGGGGAGCATCTGAACGCCGTTTACCGTAACGGGAATATGCTTGAATTGCGCGTCCTCGCCCACAACAATGGTTTTTACGCCGGAAATGTCAACCGCTTCGGAAGCCATGCCCTCGCTGTCTTCGTCGGCGGAGGCGTCGTCGGATAGCTTTACAATTGCGACGGGAGTGGTTTGGGCGGGAATGCATTTGGTGGAAGAATCGTAGAACACAAGGGCTTTCCCGCTTATGAGCATTCCCTCACGGGTGTGGCTGTAGTAAACGGTTTCTTCGCTTACGTTAAGCTTAAGAGTGTTGTCGCTGTTTACAAGCTCCTCGTCAAATACGCCGATTTCTCTGAACATCAGGACATTTTCGTCCTCGATGACAATAACGTCGGGAGTATAATGCACGGGAAGCTGAAGGGTAGTCGGCGCGTCGGCGTTGATATAGTAGGCTATAACATCGCCCTCCCTTATGTCGTCAAGGGATTTTGGGCTCCCGTCGGCGCCGACAACGAAGGTTGAGTCGTTTTCGTAGAGGTAAAGCTCGCCGTCGGAGGAAGCGATAGCGTTTTCCTCGTCGCTTTTACCTACTGTGAATTCTCCTGTAATGTAGTTGTGAATAAGCTTAAATTCCGCAGCCTGAGATACGGCTGTAAGCTTTTCCGCCTCGGCGGGTTCCTCGCCGCGTGCGCCTATAACCCCGCCCGCCGCGAGCATAGCGACCGCAGACATTGCGGCAATTGTTCTTTTTGTTGAATTTTTCATGCTATACATCCTTTCTTTCTGCTTATGTAGACAGTACCATCCGCGTTACACTATATAGACGCGGAAATCTCAAAAAAGTTCCATGTTTTATAAAAAATTTTTTAGCTTTTTATTCCGCGGAGCAAGCCGGTTTAACGTAATGTATGCTTTTTGTTTTGTCGGTTTAATTATATCATTTCGGCAACAGGTTGTCAAGTTTATCGCGGGGAGTTTACGGAATAAAAATTTGTGCAAATTTACCATTGAATTCATAAAAAAATATTGCTATAATTATGTTAATCGAGTGGCAAAAGCGTAAATCCGGATTTTTACGGAGGCGCGCTTTTTCTTTTTTTGATTAGGTTGTGACAGCTTTCCTGAAAAGACTTCAATATATTTTTTGCGGGAGGACAATATGGAGAACCAAAAATCAATCGACAAAATGAGAACACAGCCTGTGGGAAAGCTGATGCTGTCTATGGGAATACCCATGATTTGCTCAATGGTATTGCAGGCTCTTTACAACATCGTGGACAGCGCGTTTGTTTCAAATATGGCCGAAAACGGGGAGCAGGCTCTCAACGCTCTCACGCTTGCCTTTCCGGTTCAGGTGCTTATGATAGCGATAGGCATAGGAACCGGAGTGGGAGCAAACGCGCTGCTGTCAAAAAGTCTCGGTATGGAGGACTATAAAAAGGCGTCATATGTTTGCGGAAACTCGATTTTTCTCGGAATAGTTATATTCGCGGCGTTTGGGCTGTTCGGGCTGTTTGGCGTGAAAGCGTATATATCCACCCAGACGAAAAATCCCGTAATATTCGATATGGCGGTGAGCTATCTGAGAATATGCTGCGTGATATCCTTCGGAAACGTTTTCTTCGCGGTGTTTGAAAAGCTGCTTCAAGCGACGGGACTTTCCATCTATTCCACAGCGGCAATGATTACAGGCGCAATAATCAATATAGCGCTGGATCCTGTGCTGATTTACGGCCTTTTGGGATTCCCCAAGCTGGGAGTTAAAGGCGCGGCGTACGCGACGGTTATAGGTCAGATAGCGTCGGCGGTTTTGGCGCTTATATTCCATTTGAAGTTCAATACATCTGTAGAAAACGGGGCGAGGTATTTAAAGCCCTCGGGGAAAACAATCAAGCAAATATATACCATAGGCCTTCCCGCGATAATAGCTCAGGCGGTGATGTCATTTATGACATACGGCTTTAACATTATTCTTGTAAGGGTTGACGAGGCTATGGTTACCGCTTACGGCCTGTACTATAAAATTCAGCAGTTCATTTTGTTTGCGGCCTTCGGCCTTCGTGACGCCATAACGCCCATAGTTTCATTTAATCACGGCATGGGGGACAAGAAGCGGCTGAAAGCGGGGGTAAAATACGGCATTGCCTATACGCTTGCCATAATGGTTATAGGAATTGTGATCATAGAGGGCTTTGCGGAACCTCTCGCGAAAATATTCGGACTTTCGGGAAAAACGCAGGCTCTCTGTATAAGCGCAATGCGCATTATTTCCGTAAGCTTTATTTTTGCCGGATTGAATATCGCGTTTCAAGGGCTTTTTCAGGCGCTTGACGGGGGAATTGAATCCCTCGTGATTTCCATATGCCGCCAGCTTGTTTTTGTGCTGCCGGTGGCGTGGGGATTTTCCTTGCTGGCTATCAAATCAATGGACTACGCGTGGACGGTGTGGCTTACATTCCCCATAGCCGAATTTGTTTCGGCTGTGATTGCCTGCGTTTTTATGAAGCGGATATACAAAGCGAAAATAAGTATGCTAAAATAATTTCATATTAAAAAAAGCTGTGAGAAAAATACAACGCTTTCTCACAGCTTTTTCTTTTATGCGTTATTTTCGCCGGATCTTCTGAATATCAGCTTAAACACGCTCCGAATAAGGGGCTGAATAAAGAACAACTGGGTGAAAAACGCGAAGGGAAAATTGAAGCATACCAATTTCAGCCAGTTTGCCATAAGCGTCACAGCGTTGAAGCCCATATAGTACGGATAGTACAAAAACGACGCGATAAGGCTCATTGCCGGACACATAAGCCCGACTGTGGCACAGATTATTGCGGACTCAAAGATTACCGGATGGGTGCTTACGGGGTCAAAAACCTTTGAGGCCAATTTGAACGAACAGGGACTGCCCATTATTACCTCCAGACCGTACGCGAAGCAAAATTCCACCAGCACTACCGCCCAAATAGGCAGAAAATGCCCGAACATATAAACTCCACCCTGAGAGCTTATTGCTTCCAAGACGCTTTGCTTGCCCGTAACGGACATAAGCGTGCTTCCGTTTACAACATACAGGCTGTAAAATACGTAGCTATGTACCGTTACAAGCACCGTAAGAAAAGCGAAGGCCATTCTCTCAAATTGATTTTTCGGCATAAAACCACTCCTTTTGGCGCAAAAAAACACACGTACCGCCATGCGGTAAATAAATCGGATTTCGTGCCGTAATCAGATTTACATACCAACAGGTAATACATGTGCCGTTTGCGTTTAATATTTGATTGCTCAACTATTGTAACATTTAATTTCGATTTTGTCAAACAAAAAATTTTTTTATTTGCAAATTTTTTCCCTGAGTGAATTCCCAAGGTAAACGCGGCGGCGGAAATTTCCGCCTAATTTGCTTTGAAAATTTACTTTGCAATAAAATAACACTATTTTGCAATAAGGTATTGACAAAATGCGAATTTTATTATACAATTGACAAATAAGGAGGTGGCTAAATGCAGACCGAGGAAAAAACCCGTGATGAAGAATCTATAGATATAATGGAGCTTTTTGACCTGATAAAGGGGAAAATCTCGTGGATATTGATGTTTGCGATGGTGGGTACGGTTGTGGCGTACGCATACAGCAGCTTTCTTATAACCCCTCTTTACAGCTCGACGGCCACGGTTTATGTAAATAACAGGAAATCCACCGCTTATGTGGATTCCGTAAGCCAAAGCGCCCTGACCGTATCGGCGTTGCTTGTGCCTACATATGAGTATATTATAAGCACAAAAACCGCAATGAAAAGAGTTATTGAGGAAGGCGGCATAGAAGGCTACACCGTGGATCAGCTTCTGTCGATGATGTCCACTTCGGCTGATGAGGAAACAGGCGTGTTTTATATAACGGTTACCGGAGCCGACAGGTATGCTTTGGCGGATATTGCGAACGCAATAGCAAATTACGCCACTTTGGAAATAGGCAAGTATATTGAGGGTACGGATATCAGCGTTATCGAGGATGCCGTAACGCCTGAGCAGGCTTCATATCCGAATACGAAGAAAAGCACCGTCTTGGGCTTTATTCTGGGAGCGGCGGTTTCGATTGGCTTTATTCTGCTCATGAATTTTATTGATTCCGGCATCAGAAAGGCCGAGGATTTTGCGAAAATACTCGGCTCTCCCGTCCTTGGAGTTATCCCCGATATAGATGACAACAACAAAACGGGAAGCAGTCAAAATAAGAGCAAAATCAAGGAGGCGTAAGCGAATGGCTAAAATTAAGCTTTTTAATAAAACAAAAGGGCAAAGCCGCGGAAAAAGCGCCCGCGGAAAAAACGGCCACGAAGAAATGACCATAGAGGAAAAGCGCAGCTTTATTATTAACGATAACACATCCTTCAGCGTTACGGAGGCGTATAAGGCTCTCAGAACCAATATAATTTTCTCCCTTCCCGACGAGGGCAGCAATAGGATTATTATTACAAGCTCTCTTGCCGGCGAAGGAAAGAGTACGACCTGTATAAATATCGCAATTTCCTTTGCGGAAACAAACAAAAAGGTGATTATCGTGGACTGCGATTTGCGCCGCCCGAACATTGCGAAGCTGCTTGATATAAACAATAAGCCCGGGCTCAGCAATTACCTTGTAAGAATCAATGAAATGGACGAGATAATCCGTAAGGACGTGAGAAAAAACATGGACGTTATAACCTCCGGGGATATACCGCCCAATCCGTCTGAGCTTTTGGATTCCTCCAGAATGGGCAAGCTCATAGAAACCTTAAGCGAAAGGTACGACTATGTATTTCTCGATACTCCTCCCGTGCTTGCGGTTACGGATACCAGCGTGCTGACAAAGTACAGCTCCGGAGTTTTGCTTCTCGCCCGCCACGGAAAAACGGATAAGACGGCTGTTTCCGCCTCGGTGGAGCAGCTAAGGCTCGCGAACGCAAAAATCCTCGGAGGCATATTCAACTGCGTCGAAACCGAGGAAAAGGGCTACAGCTACAAGAAATACGGCCGATACAGCCGGTATGGATATAAGCGTTACGGCTACGGTTACGGTTACGGCTATGGCTATGGCTACGGTGAAGGCAGCGATAACAAAAAAGAAAGCGCAGAGAGCAAAAAGTGAAAAGGCTGTATAAATCACAGACAGACAAAAAAATATGCGGCGTGTGCGGCGGAATAGCTGAGTACTTTGCCATTGACCCTACCATAGTGCGCCTTATCTGGGCGGCGCTTATATGCTTTTGGGGAACGGGTATTATGGCTTATATTCTTGCGGCTTTGATTTTGCCGGATAGTCCATATGATGAACGGTAATAATTAAAAAAGGAACCGGAAAAGCCGATTTTAATCCATAAAATAATCAATTATGCAAATATTGTACGGTAAAATACACAAAATTTAAACTCGATTTATGAGA
>CAZKBV010000014.1:17109-29421 GCA_964551215.1 uncultured Oscillospiraceae bacterium
AATTATGCAAATATTGTACGGTAAAATACACAAAATTTAAACTCGATTTATGAGAAAAAGGCGGTAAACAAACGAATCTGTTTCTTTACCGCCTTTTTTCGTCGCTATGGAATTACGGTTTATTTATGCCGCACAAGTCCTTTATAACCTCAGAGGCCATTATAAGTCCGGCAACGGCGGGAACAAAGGAGGTGCTGCCGGGAATTTGCCGCCGTCCGGGGGGCAGAGCCTCGTTGGCGGAGGAAGGGGCGATAGGCTCTTCCTTGGAGTAAACCACCTTCAGAGCGTCCACGCCTCGCTTTTTCAGCTCCCGACGCATAACTCTGGCCAAGGGGCAGACGGAGGTTTTATAAATGTCGCTGACCTCCAGAGCCGTCGGGTTCAGTTTGTTCCCCGTTCCCATACAGCTTATGATGGGAACTCCCGCCGCCTTTGCCTGCGTGACAAGGCGGATTTTTCCGGTTACGGTGTCGATGGCGTCTATGATATAGTCGTATTTCGTAAAGTCAAATTCCGCCGCGGTTTCCGGAGAATAAAAGGTTTTATGGCAGTTCAGCTTTAAGCGGGGGTTTATTTGCGCGAATCTTTCCTTTGCGGCGTCCGTCTTGTACATACCCACGGTGGAGCTGAGGGCGATAATCTGACGGTTAAGGTTGGTGGGGGAGACTGTGTCGCTGTCGATTATGTCCAGAGCGCCTATGCCGCTGCGGACAAGGGCCTCCGCGCAGTGACCGCCCACGCCTCCAAGGCCGAATACCGCCACCCGTGAGCGGCTCAGCTTTTCCATTGCTTCCTTCCCCAAAATAAGCTCCGTCCTTGAAAAAATGCACATAATACGTTCTCCGTTCCGCCGCTCCGCGTCGGCATATATAACTCAATCTCTCGCCGCAGGGCAAAAAATTACAAGAGATTGATGCCCGCGCGTATGCGTTTTGCAACCCGCACGGAAGCAAAAACCCACGCGCGAATTTAATCCTGCCGTTCCTATAATTAAATTATATACAATGTCTAAGCCCGTGTCAAGACGCGGCGGCGGAATTTTTTGAAAACGGGGGGGGGATTTCGCTTCCCCTTTCGCAATACCCGCAGTTTGCGCGGGCGGCTATCGACCGCCCGCTTGCTTTATTTATTTACCGGACTACGGGCTGTATCTGGCGCCCCTCCAGTGCGGCGGAAACCGCCGGAAGCAGCAAATCCCATTTTGCTGTCATGGAGGTTTCTTTGCTTACGGGATCGTCCTGAGAAAAGGGGACAAAGTAAATATTTTTGCTGTTCATAAGGCTGCCGATGTTTTTGGCGGAAACGCTCAGCGCGTCGTTGGTTGACGGAGCTATTATCACCGGACGGCGATTGCGCAAAGCGGCCTTCGCGGCCATGACGACGCTTGTATCGGTTATTCCGAGGGACAGCTTCCCGATAGTGCTGCCTGTGCAGGGAGCGATTAAAAGAGCGTCCAGCAGCTTCTTCGGGCCGATAGGCTCCGCTTCCGATATGGCGGATATTACCTTCCGACCGCATATATCCTCGACTTCCGCCACAAAATCCGCCGCCTTGCCGAAACGGGTGTCGGTGGAAACAGCGTTGGCGCTCATTATGGGAATTATTTCGATTCCGCTTTCCGCCATACGCCTCATTTCATCAATGACCTTGCGGAATGTGCAGAAGGAGCCGGTCATGGCGAAGCCCAGTTTAATACGCGTTAAGTCCATTCCTGCTCACCTGTCTCCTTGAAAATGTTGTAAATGGTTTCCTTTATAATTTCTCCGGCGGTTATGGGCGCAACCTTTCCGGGAAGGCCTAAGGCGCGTATTATTTTTACTCCGGCGGCTTCGGCGGCGGAGCTGTCGGCACAGCCGCTTACGCCGGCAAGGTCGATGATAAGTCCGCCCCTGAAGCAGCTTAAGGCTTCGGCGGTTATTACTCCGGCCGGCACGGTATTAAAAATCACATGAGAATTCATGGCCGCTTCGGGCAGGCGGCTGTAGGGGAGAGCGGTGAGATTGCCGCTCCTTATAAGCGCGAGGTCCTTTTCGCTGCGGGCAAAAACCGTTACCTCCGCCCCCAAAGCGTCAAGTATGCGGGAAAGGTATTTGCCTATTCTTCCGTAGCCCGTCACAATAACCCGAGCGTCCTTAACGGTTATGGGCAGTTCCTCCATAGCTATTTGAAGGGCGCCTTCGGCGGAGGGAACGGCATTGGCGATTTCAAATTCCTCCCGAGCCAGATAGTCGGCGTATTTTATGCCGTAAACCCGAAGCGCGGCCTTTGTTTTTTCGTGGAGCTTTCCGCCCAGAAGAAGCTGACCGGCGTTCATAAGCCGAAAAAGGTCGTTCATAAGTATGGGACGCAGCAGACCGGGGGCGTTTACGGTTTCGCCGTCGGCGCTGGCCGGAAGGCCGAGAATGACGATATCGGCGTTTTTCAGCGCGGTTTTAAGAGGCATATCGTCGGTATAGCGTCTTATGTTCAGCCCGTCGGCCGCCATTGAAGCGCAAAGGGTGTCTATGCGGGCGTCGCCGCCGATTACAAGTATTCGTTTTGACATTATATCTTCAGAGACGGTTTTGCGTCTCTTCCTCCCTTCATTGTCTTTCTCTACATATTATGCGAATTATTACCTGTTGGCACAAAAAAGGACAGGGAATTTTGATTGGGGCGGCAGAGGGAAAATGCACCTTTTATGCAATAACGGGAACCGAAAATACGCCTTAGCATACGCCGATTAACAAATGTGATAAAAATCCTTGAAGTTTGGCAAAAATAATGGTAAAAATACTGAATTGAAAAAAATACAATTAAATGTTATAATATATTTGTAAACAACGGAGTTTATAAATTTGTCTACCGGGCAATCTTGTCCGGGCAGGAGGTTTATCATGATGGGCAGATATACGAAAGCCGATATTATTCGCATGGTAGAAGAAAACGACGTGAGATTTATACGCCTGCAGTTTACGGATATGTTCGGGCAGCTCAAAAATATGGCTATAACAAAAAGTCAGCTGAAAAAAGCCCTTGACAATCAGTGTATGTTTGACGGCTCCTCGATTGACGGCTTCTCCAGAATCGAAGAAAGCGATATGTATCTTTACCCTGATTTGGACACCTTTGCGATATTTCCATGGAGGCCTCAGCAGGGCAAGGTGGCAAGGTTTATATGCGATGTGCATAAGCCCAACGGGATGCCCTTTGAGTGCGATCCGAGATATATACTTAAAAAAGCGGTAAAGGAAGCCACCGACATGGGCTATGCCTTTAATGTCGGGCCGGAGTGCGAATTTTTCCTTTTTCATACGGATCCGGAGGGCAATCCCACTGTGGAAACCACCGATAGGGGCGGCTATTTCGACCTTGCTCCCGTGGACGGCGGGGAAAACTGCCGCCGTGACATATGTCAAACGCTTGAAGAAATGGATTTTGAAATTGAAGCCTCTCACCACGAAGTGGCTCAGGGCCAGCATGAAATTGACTTCAAATACGATACGGCTCTCCGAGCGGCGGACAATATAATCACATTCAAGCTTGTTGTAAAATCCATAGCTCAGCGTCACGGGCTTCACGCCACCTTTATGCCGAAGCCGATATTTGGCATAAACGGCAGCGGAATGCATACAAATATGAGTCTTATGAACGCGGACGGCTCCAACGCTTTTTATGATAAAAACGCGTCCTCCGGTCTGAGCGATCTTGCCTACAGCTTTATTGCCGGTATCCTTAAGCATATAAAGGGCGTTACGGCGCTTACCAATCCCACGGTCAATTCCTACAAGCGCCTTGTTCCGGGATATGAGGCTCCATGCTATATTGCGTGGAGCGAATCCAACCGCAGCACGCTTATAAGAATCCCTGCGGCAAGAGGCGACGGAACAAGAGTTGAACTGCGATGCCCCGACCCGACCTGCAATCCATACCTTGCCCTTGCGGCAATGCTCAGAGCGGGTTTAAGCGGAATAAAGGAAAATCTCACCCCTCCCGACAGCATAGATGTTTCAATTTTCCGCCTCAGTCCCGATCAGAGGATGAAAATGGGCATCGAAAGTCTTCCCGGCACGCTGGAGGCCGCCGTAAGGGAAATGGATTCAGACCCCATAGCAAGGGAAACTCTCGGCGACGAAATGTATAAAAAGTACCTCTGCGCGAAAAAAGCCGAATGGGACGAATACCGTACACAGGTTACAAAATGGGAAATTGAAAAGTACTTGGGTACTTTTTAGCTCCCCTCTCGGAAGCTGCTGAGAGAGGAGTAGTGAAAGCGGATGAAAAGCGTAATTCTTGCCTTCCAGAATGCGGAAGCTGCCGCGGCCATCAGCAGGGCGGTGCAGCTTGGCGGTTACGCAGTGAGCGGAATATGCTCAGGCGGCGGCGAGGTGCTGCGTATGCTGGAATGGACGTCGGCCTGCGCGGTGGTATGCGGCTACAGGCTTAAGGATACTACAGCGGCAGAGCTGTTTCAAAGTCTCCCCGCGGGAGTGGGAATGTTGGTATTGCTTTCCCAAAGTCAGGCGGGAACGGTGGATCTCCCTTACGGAATACAAAGCGTCAACCTTCCGGTGAGCCGGACGGCTTTGCTGGACTGTCTCAGAACGGTTATAATGATAAACGACCGCCCCAGTCTTAAAAAAAGCGGCGAGGACACCCGTCCGAAGCGCAGCGACAGCGATAAAGAGGTTATCGCCCTTGCAAAGCGTCAGCTTATGGAGCAATGCAATATGACAGAGGATCAGGCCCACCGCTTTATACAGCGCGTAAGCATGAACAACGGCAGCAAAATGGCAGATACGGCCAGAGGAGTTCTTTCGGGAGAAATATTATATTAAGGCTTAAACCGAAAAAGGAGAATATATAAATGCGCATAACCAAAATGCACGGAGCGGGAAACGATTATATATACGTAAACTGCTTTGAGGAAACCGTGGGCGATCCGTCTAAGGCGGCAAGGGAGCTAAGCGATCGTCACTTTTGGATAGGCAGCGACGGTCTTGTGCTGATAAAGCCGTCGGATAAGGCGGACTTTGAAATGGATATGTATAATTCCGACGGCTCCCGAGCTGAAATGTGCGGCAACGCCATACGCTGTGTGGGCAAATATGTTTATGACAATAAAATGACCGATAAAACCCGCCTTTCAATAGCTACCGGAGCGGGTATAAAGCGCCTTGACATGACGACGGAAAACGGAAGGGTAAAAACAGTACGGGTGGATATGGGCGTTCCGGTGCTTGAACCGGAAAAAATCCCCTGCCTTTTCGAGGGCGACAGGGCTGTCGGCCGCGACATAGAGGTTTTGGGGAAGGAATACAAGGTGACGTGCGTATCTATGGGCAATCCCCACGCTGTTGTATACGTGGAGGATACAGACAAGACGGAAGTTGAAAAAATCGGCCCGTGCTTTGAAAAACACAGTATGTTTCCGGCAAAGACAAATACGGAGTTTATAAAGGTGCTTTCCCCAACGGAGCTGCGGATGAGAGTGTGGGAAAGAGGCGCGGGGGAAACCTTGGCCTGCGGCACGGGGGCGTGTGCGTCCCTTGTTGCGACGGTGCTGAACGGCCTTTGCGAAAGAAGGGCAACGGTTCACCTTCGGGGCGGAGATCTTTTTATAGAGTGGGACGAAAAAACAGACCATGTGTTTATGACGGGCCCGGCAGAGACGGTATTTACCGCCGAAATAGATTATGAATGAGGAGATTCCCAATGGTAAGCGTTAACGAAAACTATCTTAAACTTCCCGGAAGCTACCTTTTCAGCGCCATAGCGAAAAAGGTCGGCGAATATAAAAAGGAAAATCCCGAAAGAGAAGTGATTAGTCTCGGCATAGGCGATGTGACTCTACCGCTGCCGAAGGCTGTAATCGCCGCCATGCACAAGGCGGTGGACGAAATGGGGGATAAAGCCACGTTCAGAGGCTACGGTCCGGAACAAGGCTACGCCTTTTTGAGAGAAGCCATTGCGGAAAACGATTTTCGTAAAATAGGCGTGGAAATAAGCCCCGACGAAATTTTTGTCTCGGACGGAGCAAAAAGCGATACGGGAAATATAGGGGATATTTTTTCGGCGGATAACGTTGTGGCCGTGTGCGATCCGGTTTATCCCGTATATGTGGACACAAACGCAATGGCGGGCCGAGCCGGAGATTACGATGAAAAAAGCGGTATGTGGACGAACATAGTTTATATGCCGTGCTTGGAGGAAAACAATTTCCTCCCTCTCCTGCCCGAAAAAAGGCCGGACATAATTTACCTTTGCTTCCCCAACAATCCCAGCGGAGCCGCCGCAAGCCGAAGCGAGCTGAAAAAATGGGTGGATTATGCCCGAGAGAACAAGTGCGTAATTTTCTTCGACGCGGCTTACGAGGCATACATAACCGAAGCAGACGTCCCCCACAGCATTTATGAAATAGAGGGGGCGAAGGAGTGCGCCATAGAGTTCCGCTCCTTCAGCAAAAATGCCGGCTTTACCGGCACACGCTGCGCCTTTACGGTAATCCCCAAGGAGCTTGAGGTGGGCAAGGTGAAGGTGAAGGATCTTTGGAACCGCCGCCATACCACCAAGTTTAACGGCGTGCCTTATATAATTCAGCGGGGCGCGGAGGCTGTCTACAGCAAGGAAGGTCAAAAAGAGGTCAAGGAGCTTGTCTCCTATTATGCCGAAAATGCCCGGTATATAAAGGAAAAGCTTACCGAGGCGGGCTTCTCCGTCAGCGGAGGGGTGAACTCGCCTTACGTGTGGCTTAAGGTTCCGGAGGGCAAAACAAGCTGGGAGTTTTTCGACGAGCTTCTTCATAAGACCGCCGTCGTGGGCACTCCGGGCAGCGGCTTCGGCCCAAGCGGCGAGGGATATTTCCGGCTTACGGGCTTCGGCAGTCGGGAGGACACAAAAAAGGCTGTCAGCCGTATTGCGGAAGCGTTCGGCAGGTAAATCGGGAATTGTCGCCCAATTTCCCACTATAATATAAACGGAGGTATACATCATGAAAAAGGAATTGCTTTACGAAGGAAAGGCAAAGAAGGTTTATCTTACAGACAACGAGGATCAGCTTATCGTTGACTATAAGGACGACGCCACGGCGTTCAACGGCCTAAAAAAGGGCAGCATCGAAAACAAGGGCGTTGTAAACAACAGAATGACAAACCTTATTTTCAAAATGCTTGAACAAAAGGGAATCCCCACTCATCTTGTCGAGGAAATCAGCGACCGTGAAACAATAGTTAAAAAGGTGGAAATCGTTCCCCTTGAGGTCATCGTCCGCAATGTCGCGGCCGGCAGCTTTTCCAAGCGCTTCGGCGTGGAGGAGGGAACCGCTCTGCTTTCGCCAACGCTGGAATTTTGCTATAAGAACGATGATTTGGGCGACCCAATGATAAACGACTATCAGATATACGCTCTGGGTCTTGCCACAAAGGAAGAGCTTCAGAAGATATCCGACATGACATTTAAAATCAATGTTGCTCTTTGCGAGTTTTTTAAGGCTCTGGGAATAAAGCTCATCGACTTCAAAATCGAGTTTGGCCGCTACCACGGCGATATCATCCTCGCGGACGAGATATCCCCCGACACATGCCGCCTTTGGGACGCCGAAACAAACGAAAAGCTGGATAAAGACCGCTTCCGCCGCGACATGGGCAACGTAGAAGGAGCTTACGCCGAGGTATTCAAGCGCCTTGGTCTGTAAAAGAAATAAAGGTGAATATAAGGCTGAACAGATCACCGCAATGCGGCGGGGGATCCTTTTCAGCCTTATACTTTTTCTTCATGGAAAGAAAGGGCTTTTAGATGGAAGAATTTTACAAACCCAAAGAGGAGTGCGGAGTTTTCGGAATATTTGACAACGACGCTCTGGACTGCGCCCGATTGACATATTACGGGCTGTTTGCCCTCCAGCACAGGGGGCAGGAAAGCTGCGGCATAGCCGTAAGCAGCAATCGGGATATAAAGCATTATAAAAATATGGGTCTTGTCAACGAGGTCTTCACCGAGGACGTGCTTTCCCTTTTAAAAGGGGAAATGGCAATCGGCCACGTTAGATATTCCACCACCGGCGAAAGCCGCCGCGAGAATGCTCAGCCCCTTGTAACAAAATATGTCAAGGGCGCCCTTGCCATAGCTCATAACGGCAACCTTACCAACAGCGTCGAGCTGAAAAACGAATTTGAGAGAAAGGGTCTTATTTTTCAGACAACCATTGATTCCGAGGCAATCGCTTACGTTGTGGCGCGTGAAAGGCTTAACAGCAAGAGCATTGAAGAAGCCGTTGTAAAAAGCATACCGAAAATAAAGGGGGCCTATGCCCTCCTTGTGATGAGTCCCCGTAAGCTTATCGCCGCAAGGGATGTTTACGGTCTTAAGCCTCTTTCCATAGGCAGAATCGGCAATTCGTGGGTGTTTGCCAGCGAAACCTGCGCTTTGGACAGCGTGGGGGCGGAATTCGTCCGTGATGTAAAGCCCGGCGAGGTGGTGCTGTGCGACCGCGAAAGGGGGCTTGTTTCCTTTACGGACAACTGCATAACGGAAAGACCCCGAATGTGCGTTTTTGAATATATATATTTTGCTCGGCCCGACAGCAAAATTGCCGGCATGAGCGTGTATCAGGCGAGGAAAAACGCCGGACGGCTCCTTGCGAAAATCCATCCCGCCGAAGCCGATGTGGTTGTGGGCGTGCCGGACAGCGGTCTTGACGCGGCCATAGGCTACAGCGAGGAATCGGGCATACCCTTTGAACACGGCTTTGTGAAAAACCGCTATGTAGGCCGCACGTTTATCCAGCCCAGCCAAGAAATGCGCGAGCGCAGCGTACAGCTTAAGCTAAATCCCCTTCGGGAAATCGTCCGGGGGAAAAGGGTGGTAATGATAGATGATTCCATCGTTCGCGGAACTACCTGCAAACGGATAATAAATATGATGAAAAGCGCCGGAGCAAAGGAGGTACATATGCGCGTGTCCTCGCCGCCCTTCCTGTATCCGTGCTATTTCGGCACGGATATCCCTTCCCAAGAAAATCTTGTTTCATGGCGGCGCACCAACGAGGAGGTACGCAAAATAATCAATGCCGATTCTTTGGGCTTCCTTCCGCCGCAAGCCTTGGGCGAGATGATATCGGGAGCCTGCACGGGCTATTGTGACGCCTGCTTCACGGGGAATTATCCCATGCCCGTACCCTACGACAAAATAAGAAATGAAAAGAATCCTTGACAAACAGCCGGAAAAATTATATAATAATTTATCATGAGTAAAAAACGTAAATTATTTGGGAGTTGACATACATGAAAAAAATGGGCCTGAATGAAATCAGAGAAAAATTCTTAAGCTTTTTTGAGTCCAAGGGGTGCCTTCGTCTGGACAGCTTTTCCCTTGTGCCAAAGAACGACGCCAGCCTTTTGCTTATCAATTCGGGAATGGCGCCTATGAAGGCATGGTTTACAGGGGCGCAGGTGCCGCCAAGAAGGCGTGTCACCACGTGCCAGAAGTGCATCCGCACTCCGGATATTGAGAGAGTGGGCCACACTGCCCGCCACGGTACGTTTTTTGAAATGCTGGGAAACTTCTCCTTCGGGGATTATTTTAAGCATGAAGCCACCGCGTGGGCTTGGGAGTTTTTCACGAAGGTTATGGAGATTCCGGCTGAAAAGCTTTACGTTTCCGTTTACGAGGAGGACGACGAAGCCAAGGATATTTGGATAAACGAGGTGGGGGTTTCTCCCGACCATGTTGTTAAGCTGGGCAAGGAAGACAACTTCTGGGAACACGGCACAGGCCCCTGCGGCCCGTGCTCCGAAATATACTACGACCGGGGAGAAAAGTACGGCTGCGGCAAGCCCGACTGCGCCGTGGGCTGCGACTGCGACCGCTTTATGGAGGTTTGGAACCTGGTGTTCACCCAGTTCGACAAGGACGAAAACGGCAATTATAACCGCCTTGACCACCCCAATATCGATACGGGCATGGGTCTGGAGCGTCTTGCCGTTGTTATGCAGGGCGTGGACAATCTTTTCGAGGTTGACACTGTTCAGGACGTTATGCGCCATATTTGCAATATTGCGGGAGTGGAATATAAAAAGGACGAAAAGACCGACGTGTCCCTCCGCGTTGTTACGGATCATATCCGCAGCACCGTTATGATGGTGTCGGACGGAGTTATCCCCTCTAACGAGGGAAGGGGATACGTTTTGCGCCGCCTTCTCCGCCGTGCGGCGCGTCACGGAAAGCTTCTGGGAATAAACCGCAAGTTCCTTTTTGAAGTTGCCGACACGGTTATCGACGCGTCCAAGTCCGCTTATCCGGAGCTTGAAGAAAAGCGCGAATATATAAGAAAAATTATCGAAAAGGAAGAGGAGCGTTTCGACTCCACAATAGATAACGGCCTTGTTGTGCTTAACCAGTATATCGACGAGGCTAAAGATAGGGGCAGGGCTTCCCTTACAGGGGACGAAGCCTTTAAGCTTCACGACACCTATGGCTTCCCTCTGGATCTGACAGTGGAAATGGCCGCCGAAAACGGTCTTAAGGTGGACGTTGAGGGCTTTAATAAGGCCATGAGCGAGCAGAAAGCCGCCGCAAAGGCCGCCCGTAAGGACGGCTCCAGCTGGGATTCGGACGATGTTTTCGAGTTCGAGGAGGCCGAGGCAACTGTGTTTACCGGCTATACGCGGCTTGAAGACGAAGCCGTCATATGCGGTATAGTTTCCGAAGGCGAAGTAAGCGCGGAAATTTCCATGGGCGAGAGCGGATATATTGTAACGGATAAAACTCCCTTCTACGCGGAGATGGGCGGTCAGGTCGGAGACGTGGGCATAATGCTTAAGGACGGCGGCGAAGCCGAAATTATGAACACAACAAAGACCGGAGACGGAATTTACCTTCATAAGGTCACAGTTAAGCAGGGCGTCTTTAATATGGGCGACGGCGTAACCCTTCGGGTCAACGAAAAGAACAGGGCGGCAATCTGCCGCAACCATACCGCCACCCACCTTCTGGACAAGGCTCTCAGAGACGTGCTGGGTTCCCATGTGGCCCAGGCCGGCTCGCTTGTATCCCCCGACAGGCTCCGCTTCGATTTCTCCCATTTTGAGGCTATGACCGCCGAGCAGATAGAAACCGTCGAGCGGATTGTCAACGAAAAGATACTTGACGCAATAGATGTTGACGTTAAGGAGCTTCCCATAGACGAAGCCAAGAAGCTGGGCGCAATCGCTCTCTTCGGCGAAAAATACGGCGAAATCGTAAGAGTGGTTTCCGTAGGGGATTACAGCGTGGAATTTTGCGGCGGAACGCATCTTTCAAACACTTCTCGGGCGGGGCTGTTCAAGATAGTTTCCGAAAGCGGAGTTGCCGCCGGAGTGAGAAGAATCGAGGCCATTACCGGCGAAGCGGTGTTAGAATATATCTCTAAAAAGGATTCTATTATAAGCGGCGCCTGCACCGCGCTTAAATCCTCCGAAACGGAGCTTGTTCACCGTGCGGAAGGCGTAATGAACGAAATCAAAAATATGCAGAAAACCGCCGAAGCTCTTGCGGACAAAATCGCGAACGCAAAGGCAAGCAATCTTATGGCGGGAGCAAAGCATGTCGGCGATGTGGACGTATTCACCGCTCAAAATGACGGCGTAAGCATTGATGAGCTTAAAAAGCTGGGCGACGCCATAAAGGAGCATAACAAGAACGCCGTTATAGTTCTTGCCACCAAATTCGACGGGAAAATTACCTTTGTGGCTATGGCCGCAAAGGAAGCTGTGGCAAAGGGAATTCACGCCGGAAGGATAATTAAGGAAGTGACTGCGGTTGCCGGAGGCAGCGGCGGCGGCAAGCCCGACATGGCTCAGGGCGGCGGCAGGGAAGCCGACAAGATAGATAACGCTCTTGCCGTTGTGGATGAAATTGTGGCAAAGCAGCTTAAGCTTAAATAAATGGGGAGGTGAAAATATGGACTGCCTTTTTTGTAAGATAATAGCCGGGGAAATACCTTCGACAAAGGTATATGAAAACGACAAGGTGTACGCCTTCAGGGATATAAATCCCGAAGCGCCCGTTCATGTGCTGATAATTCCTAAGACGCACATTCCTTCCGCGAACGAGCTTACCGAGGAAAACGCGGAGGTTATTAAGGATGTTTTCCTTGCGGCGAAGGAAATCGCCGAGAGCGAAGGCATCGCCGAAGGGGGCTACCGCATAGTGAATAACTGCGGCGAGGACGGCGGACAGACCGTTAAGCACCTTCACTTCCATATGCTGGGCGGCAGGAGTCTTGCTTGGCCTCCGGGCTGATTTTAAATCGGAGCAACGCTCCATCAAGCTTGCTTGAAATGGAGCTTGCGAACG
>CAZKBV010000015.1:0-11485 GCA_964551215.1 uncultured Oscillospiraceae bacterium
CCATACTATGGCCTCTGCTTCTTCCTTTTTTTCGGAAGCGTTGTTATTATATCACTGCTTCCCCCTTTTTGTCAATACCCTTTTTTTACTTTTTTTCCGGAGGGTAGCAAAAATTTCATTCACGCAATTTTATTCACGCAATATGTTGACTTTTAAATCTTTTTGTGATATTCTTTAAGGTAGTATATATAAAGGAGATTACAGCTATGAACATGGATTTTTTGCGGAAGCTTCCAATTCCGGCGGAAATAAAGGAGCAGTTTCCCGTAACCGAACAAATCAAATCGATAAAGGAACGAAGAGACAAGGAAATAAGCGATGTTTTCACCGGCGTCAGCGACAAGTTTCTTCTTATAATAGGTCCCTGTTCGGCCGATAATGAAGCTTCTGTTCTGGATTACACAAGCCGTCTTGCCGGACTTCAGGAAAAGGTCAAGGACAAAATTATCATAATTCCGAGGATTTATACCAATAAACCCCGCACAACAGGTCAGGGCTACAAGGGAATGATACATCAGCCCGATCCGTCTCAGAAGCCCGATATGCTGGAGGGCATAATTGCGGTGCGCCGTCTGCATACAAAGGCAATCAGCGAAACGGGACTCACCTGCGCCGACGAAATGCTTTATCCGGAAAACCACCGCTACCTTTCGGATCTGCTTTCCTATGTTGCCGTAGGCGCGAGAAGCGTGGAGGATCAGCAGCACCGCCTTACTGCCAGCGGTCTGGATATTCCCGTAGGCATGAAGAACCCCACCGGCGGAGACTATTCCATAATGCTCAATGCCATTGTTGCGGCTCAAAGCTGTCACACCTTCCTTTACAGGGGCTGGGAATGTTATTCCCACGGCAACCCCCTTTCTCACGCAATACTTCGGGGCTACAGCAACAAGCACGGCCAGTCCGTGCCAAACTACCACTATGAAGATATTATACGCCTGTACGATATGTACGCCCGCAAGGGGCTGGAAAATATGGCCGTTGTCATAGATACCAACCACGCCAATTCCGGCAAGCAGTATCTTGAACAGATAAGAATAAGCAAAGAAATCATTCACAGCAAGAAGCACAATCCCGATGTGGATCGCTTCGTCAAGGGACTTATGATAGAAAGCTACATTGTCGACGGCTGCCAGAAGGTTGAGGAAGGTACATACGGAAAGTCCATCACCGATCCTTGCCTCGGCTGGGAGAAAAGCGAAAAGCTCGTGCTTGAAATTGCGGATTTGCTGTAACGATTGATGTAACATCGAAAAGACCCATGCGCATAAAATAAAAAGGGTGAAAACAGCATGAAGCATGACACTGAAAAAATTGTAAATTCAATAATCGAAAGCTACGATAAATACGAAGCCACCTGCCGCCGCGACGAAGGGAATATTCTGAATCGGGAAAGGCTTGTGGAAATAACCGAAGAAATACGGCGAGTCCTCTTTCCCGGCTTTTTTGAGAACAACAAAATCCGTGTGGAAAATATAAAATTTCTGTTAAACGAACGGCTGGAATTTATACAGTACCATCTCAGCAAGCAGGTCGCGAAGGCTTTGGTAAACGCGCAGCAGTACAAGCGCGCCTCCCAAAAGGAGCTTGACGCCAAAGCGGAGGAAATCGTATATGAATTTATTGAGCGGATTCCCGTTTTAAGGGAATATCTTGCCACGGATATTCAGGCGGCTTATGACGGAGATCCCGCCGCCTACAGCACCGATGAAATAATTTTTTCCTATCCGGGAGTTACCGCGATAACAATTTACCGAATCGCCCATGAGCTGTGGCTGCTGGGAGTTCCCATGATACCCCGTATCATGACCGAATATGCCCACAGCACAACGGGAATCGACATCCATCCCGGGGCCACGGTGGGGAAGTATTTCTTTATCGACCACGGCACGGGGATTGTTATCGGCGAAACCACCGTTATCGGAAATAATGTCAAGATTTATCAGGGCGTTACGCTGGGCGCTCTTTCCACAAGGATGGGTCAGAAGCTTAAAGGCGTAAAGCGTCACCCCACCATTGGCGACGGTGTCACCATATATTCCGGCGCCACCATTTTAGGAGGGGACACCGTAATCGGCAACGGAGTTACCATCGGCGGCAACGCCTTTATCGTCAGCTCGGTATCCGACGGAATGAAGGTAAGCGTACGAAATCCGGAGCTGCAATTCATTCCCGGCAAGGAAAACAATACGGGGCAGGGCAAAATTTAACCAAGCAAAAAGCTCCTAAAGCTCGCCGCGAAGCGGTCGGCAAAGGAGCTTTTTTTGTTTTAAAATTTACGACAGCTTTTTAATATAGTTTCCGTCAATTTTAACGCCTTCCTGTACAATTATAAACGCCCCCGGATCAATGCTGTGAACTATCTCTTTGAGGGATGGAATTTCGTATTTGCTCAGCACAACGCAGAGGATTCTGGCGTCCTGATTTGTATATGAGCCATGACCGTCCCATGATGTGACTCCGCGGACAAGACGGGTATTTATGGCCTTATCTATTGCATTTTCCTTGTTTTTGGTGATTATAATAACCTCGGCGTTGATAGTCTGGGAGTAGGTTTTATCCAGCGCAATTGAGCTGACCAAAGCAAAAACAATGGAGTATACCGCCGTTTCAACGTTGAACACCACCATACATATTCCGTAAAGCAAAATGTTTATAATCAGCGCGATATTTCCCACGCTGAGAGGAAGGTTCCGCTTAATGCAGTAAAGCCCCACGATGTCCATTCCTCCGGCGCTGCTGCCCATGCGCAGCGTCAGTCCGGAGCCGAAGCCGGATATATATCCGCCTATAAGGCAGGAAAGAAGCCGATCCTCCAAAATAGGCGTCTTGGGGGCGGGAATCACGGCCATAAAAAGGGATATGGCGCTTACGCATACTACCGTGCGGAAAATAAAGCCCTTGCCGATAGTCCTGTAGGCGATAAACAACAACGGTATGTTGATTATGTAGTATATCACGCCGGCAAGGTCAAAGGGCAGATCGGTGAAAAAACTGTCCGAAAGGGTGCGCAGAAGCTGGGCTATACCCATAATGCCGCCGCTGTAAAGCCCCAGTCCGGTAATGAACATATTGATGCCGAAAGCGTAAAGGAATCCGCCCAAAACCGCGAGTATCATTTTAAAGGTAGCGTTTTTTTCCACTTTTTGCATAGCCGTAAGCTCCTTTGCTTTTTTGTTTTTACACAAGTGTTTTTAGTTTTGCATCCAAATATTTATTATATCCAAAAATAAAATAAAGTCAATATCCTTAAAAAAAATTTGCGGGAAAACAATCCGGCTCGGGAAAATTTTAAGGCAATGCCCCAAATAAGCTTGGGGTATTGCCTTAAATCAGCTTAATAAGCTCCGAAGCGGTCAAGGGCGGCGAAAAGCAATAGCCCTGAAAATAATCGGCGTCAAAGGCTCTAAGCTCATTTAAAAGGGCGCGGCTGTGCACTCCCTCAATGCACGTCCAAAGCCCGAGCGTTTTCGCGCAGCTTATAATGGAGCTGATTATCGTCCTGTTTGCCGGATTCTTATCCATCCCCTGAGCAAAAGACATATCCACCTTCACCTCATCTACGGGAAGCTCCCTAAGAAGCGCGGAGGAGGCTGTTCCTGTTCCGAAATCGTCCAAAGCAATCTTCAAGCCTCTGGAATGAAAAAATTCGGTTTCACGTTTCAAAAACGTCGCGTCAAGGCGGCGGCATCTTTCCGTAAGCTCCATACAAAGATTTTCAGCCGGAAAGCCGGTTTCGTGCAGTATCTGCATAACCGACGCCCTAAAGCCCGGTCTTTCAAGCTGCATCGGAGAAACATTTACGTTTAAAACGAAATCGGGGGATTTTTCCCTGAATTTTGCCGCGTTTTCAAGAGATTGCCGCAAAATCCAGTTGCCCAAATCATAAAAGCATGAATCCTCCTCCAGCCACGATATGAATTTGTCCGGGGAAACATCGCCGTAAGCATTGTTTTTCCATCGGATAAGCGCCTCGGCTCCGGCGATTTTACTGGTTTTGGAATCGACAATGGGCTGGTAGAGCATATAAAAGTTTTCGCAGCCATTCAAAACGCTTTGATGCACAGAGGCTATAATGTCGATTCTTTCCTCTCCGTTTTGGAAAAACCTAAGCTCACCATGAAATTTTTCTTTGGACTCTGTGAGCGCATATGTGGCGTAGCTGTTCAGCAAGGTTTCGTTGATATTTTCAAAATTATCCGCAATAATCGCCCCGCCGTACATCTTAAGAGGTATTTTTTGGGAATTTATGACGATTTTTTCGGTGGCCATAGCGCATATTTCACTGTATATTTTACGCACCTCGTCCATATTGCAATAACGGGCGCACAGAGCAAACTTTATGCCGGAAAGGCGAAATATTCTGCACCGTCCTCCGAAAAATTTGTCCAGCATATCGGCAAATACCCGCAAAAGCTCATTGCCGAATTCATATCCGTACATTACATTTATGTGATTGAATTTATCTATGCCTATTTTCAGTACGGAAAACGGCACCCTCTTGTTTATGTAGTCCGAAAGGGCTTTCAGATATTCAAAATTGTTGCTGAGGCACGTGGTGGCGTCTATTGATTCCTCCAAGCCATGATTCAGTATATTGCCGCCGAAATATTTTCCGTTGCCGTTTTCATCGTTAACAATACATCCCCGACAGGTGCACAGCGTATAGCTCCCGACCTTATTTTTTACGCGGTAATTTAAGCTGTGCATATTGGTTTTTCCATAAAAAAGAGCTTCAATGCTGTTTTTGTACGCGGCAAGATCATCCGGATGCACACAGCGCTCCCACCGTTCCTCGAAATCATCCATATACTGGCTGTCAAAGCCGAAATATTCCGCCATTTGCTTTGATATCCGCGTAACTCCCGTACTGATATTTGTAAGGAAAATATAGTGTCGGCTGAAGGTAACGGAAAAGGCGTCGAATATTTCCGAATCCAAGCCGTCACGGTTTATTTCCTTCGCAGGCTCGGCAACGCGCTCAAGCGGAACGGCTGTCTCGCCGGAGGGCTTTTCAAAGCGGCTGCTTTCCAAAGGGTCATAAAAGCAAACCTTTCCTTTTCCCCGGCGCTTTGCTTTGTACAACGCCATGTCCGCGCAGCGGAACAGCTCGTCGTAGCTTCTGCCGCATACATCGGTCAGAGCGGCTCCCACGCTTATGGATATGTTGTAGGATTCAAATTCGCCGTTAATTTCATCGAAAAGACGATTCGCCGTCTCAACCGGGTCGGTTTCGCAGCGGCTGAGTACAACAAACTCATCGCCTCCCACACGAATACCGATATCGTCCGGGTTTAGCATACGGCTCATGCTGTTAACCACGTGTATAAGAACTCTGTCGCCGAACTGATGCCCGTAGGAATCGTTTACAAACTTGAAATTGTCAATATCGAAAATTATCAGCATATATCGTTTGCCGTCGTCGGAGGCAAGCCTCCGGCAGGCAAGCTCCTTGCCGCTGACGTGATTGTAAAGACCTGTCAGCAAATCGCTGGACGCCTTTTTTTCAAGGTGTATGCGGTTATGCTCCTGAAGGCGCATCTCCGTGATATCCTTAAGGTAGCATAGCCCAAAAACCTCATCGGTGTTATTTTTTGCGGTAATGACTATCCTTTCAACCCATCTTTCCCGTCCGGCGGAATCTATTGTGCGATAAACCGCGGTTATGGTAGGCTTTCCCGATTCAACGCTTTTTATAAACCGAAGCCGTGAATTCGCCTCATAGACCGTACTGTTTACCACGTCGGAAAAATGCTTTTCCAGCCTTCGGCAATACTCGTCATAGGAGCACGGAGTCCTAAGCCCCAAAACGGAAAGCGTGGGAATGTATAAATCCCCCTGATTTTGACTGAATTCCCGCTCTATTAAGTCCTTGGTAAAATTGACATGATATACAACGCCGGCCTTAGATAAAACCACGCTTTGGTACTGCTTGGCGTATTTCAGCAAATGCCGCAGCTGCCGACTGTCCGTCTCTGAAAGAGCGGACGTTTCGTCCGCGTCCGCGAACAGCTCCGTATCCGCCTCTCTTATGTAGGATATCCAAATTTTCCCTCCGTCCGCGCCGGGCTTTACAATCCGTACCTCTTTTACCGTAAGAAGCTGCCCGCCGGTTTTCGCGATATGGAATTGCCTTTGGGAAAGGCTGCCGCCGTCCTTTAAATATTCATCCTTGTCGGGAGGAATTATTAACGGAAGCAGACTTCCGCCGCAGTCTGTCATAAGCTCATCGAACTCAATACCCATCATTTTAAGGGCGCCGTCGTTTATAAACCGCACGGGCATTCCATCTTCCATGCCGCCTACCGCGATTCCTCCGAAACAGTTAAGAGCGAGAAGCTTTTCCACGGTTTCGGCTACGTCGTCGGGGAATTTGTCGGACGAGCCTGATGAATAAAATATATTTTTAAAGTAAAATTCAAAGCTTCCCATAAAATTTAGTCTCCTTTTGAGGGGTTAATATAAGTAGATTATAACATATCAAGCCAAAACAGTCAAGAAAATTTAGCGGATGCGTAAAATAAAAAGCGTAATAAAACCGGCCTCGGAGCGTCAGAGCAAAAGCCCTGACGCTCGGGGGCCGATTCAAAATCATTTTTATTCAGCTTTCAGCGCTCAAATCAGCCAAGCTCGGCAAAGTACTTTATAGTACGAACCATCTGGCTGGTATAGGAGTTCTCGTTGTCGTACCAAGAAACTACCTGTACTTCATAGAGGTCGTCGGCAATCTTAGCAACCATTGTCTGCGTCGCGTCAAAGAGAGAACCGTACTTCATGCCGATTACATCGGAGGAAACGATGGGATCCTCATTGTAGCCGTAAGACTCCGAAGCCGCAGCCTTCATGGCGGCGTTGATGCTTTCCTTTGTTATGTCGGCGCCCTTAACAACAGCCGTAAGGATTGTTGTGGAGCCTGTGGGAACGGGAACGCGCTGTGCGGAGCCGATGAGCTTGCCGTTCAGCTCGGGAATAACAAGACCGATAGCCTTAGCGGCGCCTGTGCTGTTGGGAACGATGTTGGCGGCGCCTGCGCGCGCTCTTCTCATGTCGCCCTTTCTGTGGGGGCCGTCGAGAATCATCTGGTCGCCTGTGTAAGCATGGATTGTAGCCATGATACCGCTCTGAATGGGAGCATAGTCGTTAAGAGCCTTAGCCATGGGAGCAAGGCAGTTTGTTGTGCAGGAAGCGGCGGAAATAATCTGATCCTCAGCGGTAAGAGTCTTTTCGTTTACGCTGTAAACGATAGTCTTAAGGTCGTTGCCCGCGGGAGCGGAAATAACAACCTTCTTCGCGCCTGCGTTGATATGAGCCATGCTCTTTTCCTTGGAGCAATAGAAGCCCGTACACTCCAAAACAACATCCACGCCGATTTCTCCCCAAGGAAGATCCTTAGCGTCCTTTTCGGCATAAATCTTAAGAGTCTTGCCGTCAACCGTAATTGTACCTGCCTCGTCGTCAGCCTCAACCGAGTGAAGGCCTTCGCCTATTCTGCCGCAGTAGCCGCCCTGAGCGGTATCGTACTTAAGAAGATTGGCAAGCATAGAGGGCTTTGTAAGGTCGTTAATAGCGACAACCTCGTAACCTTCCGCGCCGAACATCTGACGGAATGCGAGACGGCCTATACGGCCAAAGCCATTGATTGCAACTTTTACTGCCATTGGAAAAACATCCTTTCGTAAATGAAAATATTTAATAAAGATTGTTCATTGAACAATTTATTAACTTAGCTTTCCCTCTTTGGGGATTCTTCAACTAAAAATACGCGCGAGGTTTAAAAATTATTCAATAACCTCCACGGTTTTTATTACGGGAGAAACTATGGGAGTCTGCCCGTCAAAGCCAACCTTTACGGCGGCGATTTTATCCACCGTGTCCATGCCCTCGATTACCCTTCCGAACGCCGCGTACGCTCCGTCTAAGTGAGGCGCGTCCTCATGCATAATGAAAAACTGGCTTGAAGCGGAATCGGGCATCATGCTGCGGGCCATCGAAATAACCCCTCTTTCGTGCTTTATGGGATTGTCGAAGCCGTTCTGCTTAAATTCGCCCTTGATTTTTTCCTTGCTGCCGCCCATGCCGCTTCCCAAAGGGTCGCCCCCTTGTATCATAAAGCCGCTTATGATGCGGTGAAACGTCAGACCGTTATAAAAGCCGTCGCCGACAAGCTTGACAAAGTTAGCCACGGTTACGGGCGCGGCCTCGGGATAAAGCTCCAGAACAACGCTGCCGAAATCCCCATCCATAGTCATTTTAACCTTTTTTACGTTGTCCATTTCAACCACCTTAATCCTTCAAATTTACAGCCGCAAGGTCTATCTTGTCTCACTTATATTATAACCAATCCTTCCAATTTTTTCAAGAGTTTTTTTATATTTTCTTGCACAAATTCTCAAAAAGATAATAAACACTTAAATAAAATGTGTTGAAAAAACTTTATTCGCTATTGATTTTGTCCGTAATGTTTGTTATAATAAATAAAAGCGCATCTTTCGGCAATAAGGAACGCCCGCGCAAATACCGTAAATTTAATCCGAAGCGGCAAAGCGCGCTTTATCGTCTTGCTCGCGCAAGATTTCCACCCCTGTTTTACTTTATTTTCGATTGTTTCATAAATTATTTCATCAAAACGTAAAATGCGAAACCGGAGGGACTCAAAGATGAAATTACTTCTCATGTTTTTCGATGAACGCTGTTATACATACATTCTTGAAGGGAGCTTTTTTTCGCCTTTTGCCTTGGGCGGGACGAAAAGCCGCCGTCTTAAGGACATAAATCGCATATACAGCCTGATTGGCAAAAATGACGATCTGTGCCTTCTTTACTTTGAGGAACGCTACGCCCCGTTTATCGAGGAAGCCGAGGCTCTTTTTCCCAACGCAAGGAAAATGCGCTTTTCTCCTTCGGATCGCATGGCCATGAATCTGGCCGTAACGCCCGACGAGGAGGAAGCCGTCTTTAACCGCCTTAACGCGCCATGCCCCTCCTCGGGAAGCGGCAGCGGCGGCAACAATAACAACAATAACAACGGCGGGAGCGGCTCCGGCTCCGGCAGCGGAAGCGGCTCCGGCAGCGGAAGCGGCGCGGACTTTATCGGATACGGGCTGGATTTAATATGAAAGCCATACATTCATGCTGGACAAAGCCCTTTTTTGTCCGGGGCGGAAGGGAATTTTTCATGGAGGATTTCGATTTGCTAACCATGATTCTCTCCGCTTTGGAATGGGAGAAATTCAACGGAAGCATAAAAATGCTCACCGACGAAAAGGGCGCCTGTTATTTTAAATCCAGAGGGCTTGAATCCCTTTGGAACGGAGGCATAGAAACTCCCCTTTGCTCCGTCCCCAAGGATATAGATCCCTTTTTGTTCTGGGCCGGGGGGAAACTCTGGGCTTTGAAAAGCCAAAACGAATCGGTGGCAATGGTTGACACCGACATGATAGTATGGAAAAACATGGATTATATAAAGGATTATCCCGTCGCCGCGGCCCACAGAGAGGATATTAACCCCGCCGTATACCCCGGCGAGGATTATTTTAAAATGAAGGAGGGCTATTCCTTCGGCAGCGCCGACTGGAGCGCCGCCCCCTGCAACACCGCCTTTCTTTATATAAGAGATACGGAATTTAAAAACATATACATTGACCGCTCAATAGAATTTATGCGTTCATTGAAGGAGGCGGACAGTGTTGTTATTCCCATGGTTTTTGCGGAACAGCGTCTGCTTTCCATGTGCGCCGCCGAAAAAGGAATCGAAATATATTCTCTTCTTGACCGGTATCATCTTAACAGTCAGGATATGATAACCCACGTCTGGGGCTATAAGAACAGTATGCGCCAAAGCAAGGAAAAACGAGCCGCCTACTGCAAAAGATGCATACGCCGCATAAAAAGGGATTTTCCCGAATTTGAAGAACGGCTCCGGAATATTCCGGAAATAATAAACTACCTTATGAGTTCATAAAAAGTTAAAAGAATAAAAATATAGGCATCACAAAAAAACGGTATTATCATTTTATGGAGTGATAAGCTATGAAAAAACGCGGTATTAAATCTAAATTCATTTGTGCGGCTCTGTCTGCCGCGCTGGTATCGTCGGCCCTTGTTCTTTCCCCTTGGAGCGTCATGGGGGAAGGCGTCGCCGCAGAGCTTAACGGGGCTTCGGAATTAGAAGCAAGCTCCAAAATCGAAAGCGGAGACGATCTCGTTCCCATGCGCGCCGTTTTTGAAAAGCTGGGGATGGAGGTTTCTTGGAACGGAGGAAATAACACCGTTACGGCTGTGAAGAACGGAAAATCCGTCACGGCTACGGTCGGAAGCGGCTCCGTCATTGTCAACGGCGCTGTTCTGGAGGTTTCCGCTCCGCCCGTAAACGAAAACGGGAGGGTGCTTATTCCTCTCAGCGTCGTCAGCGCCGTTTTTGGCGCGGATGTCGCTTGGGACGGCGAAAACGCCGCCGTAACAAAGGTTAAAGAGGAAAGCGACGACAGCTGGAAGAACAACACCGGCACCGTAAATCTTTCGTCCATGACGGTCAGCGGAGACGGACTCGGCGTGAACGGCAAAATCATTGAAATCACCAAGGGCGGAGACTATACTCTCAGCGGAACCGCCTCCGACGCAATGGTGCGCGTGAACGCCGACGAAAGCGTAAAGCTACGCCTTAACGGAGTGAATCTGACAAATACGGACGGTCCGGCAATTTTCTTTGAAAAATGCGAAAAAAGCTTTATAACAATATCTAAAGGCACCGAAAACCTTCTTTCGGACGGAGAAAATTATACTGCGGACGCGAAAGGAGCCGTGTTCAGCAATTCCGACCTTGAAATAAAGGGCGGCGGCAGTCTCGCCGTAACCGGAAACTATAACCACGGCATCTGTTCCGACGATAAGCTTGAAATAGAGGAAGGCTCTATAAGCGTTAAAGCCAAGAACGACGCTCTCCACGCCAACGACGCCGTGGAAATAAGCGGCGGAGCCGTCAATATTGAAGCCGAAGGGGACGCAATACAGTCCGAGGGGTACGTTGAAATATCGGGCGGCACAATAAATATTACCACCACCGGCGAAATAACCGATACCTTCTCCACGCAAAGAGGGGCCTTCGGCGGCTTCGGCGGCGGTATGGCGGGCGGCTTCGGCGGCTTTAATACCGGCGAAGCCGGCTCGGCGGAAAATCGGCCTTCGCGCGGTAACGCTCAGATAATGACCTACGGAAATATGCCTAACGGCAATCCCCCCGAAAGACAGGACGCCAATACCCCTAACGGCAATCCCCCCGAAACGGCGGGCGGTAATACCCCCAAGGGTACTCCCCCGGGACTGATTGACGAGTATACGCAAAATCAGGACGAAGAAAGCGGCGGCTCCTCCAAGGGCATTAAGGCCGAAACCAATCTTATTGTAACAGGCGGGGAAATAAATGTTTCCTCCACAGACCACTGTATGCACACGGCCGGTATCGCCTTTATAAGCGGCGGAAGCATGA
>CAZKBV010000015.1:11585-27806 GCA_964551215.1 uncultured Oscillospiraceae bacterium
GACGCCGGCGGCGACGGCGTTGACGCCAACGGAAATATCTATTTTAACGGCGGAACGGTCATAGTTAACGGCCCCGTCAGCAACGGCAACGGCGCTCTCGACAGCGGCGGAAAAATTGTTGAAACCGGCGGCGTTCTTATTGCCTCGGGAAGCAGCGGCATGGCTGAAGCTCCCCGAGGCGACGGGTGTACCCAGCCCTCTTTAAATTGCAATTTTACGGCGGGTCAAGCCGCAGGAGCCATAATCCGCATAGAGGACAGCGGCGGCGGTGAAATACTGACCTTTAAGCCCTCAAAAAGCTTTCAGAGCATAGTTTATTCCTCCGCGGCTTTGGAAATCGGCGAGGAATACACAATATATGTCGGCGGCAGCTATGAGGGCGGCGAAAATACCGACGGCGTACTGACCGGCGGAACATATACCCCTCCGGAGAGCGAACCGCAGAAAATCAAGCTTGAGAGTATGTCCGCCTCGGCGGGAGCCTCCATGAGCGGCTTCGGCGGCTTTGGCGGCGGAACGGGCGGCTTTGGCGGCGGAACGGGAAAAAGAGGAATGTAAGGAATGATAATCAAAAACGGCGCACTGCTCACAATGGACGGCGAAGTATTTCTTAACGGCTTTGTTGAAATACGCGGCGGAAAAATAATCGGCTTCGGCGCGGCGGAAAATTGTCCCGAAGGGGAAGCCTTTGACGCCTGCGGCGGCTTCATAGTTCCCGGATTTATCGACGCCCACTCCCATATCGGAATGTGGGAAGACAGTCTCGGCTCCGAGGGAGCCGACGGGAACGAGGATACCGACCCCGTAACTCCCCAGCTCAGAGCCATAGACGGAATTAATCCTATGGACAAGGCGTTCTCCGAAGCTCTGGCGGCGGGAGTCACAACGGTTGTCACCGGCCCCGGTAGCGCCAATCCCATAGGCGGCACCTTCGCCGCCATGAAAACCTATGGCCGTCGGGTTGACGACATGGTTATTAAAACCGACGCGGCCATGAAAATGGCCTTCGGCGAGAATCCCAAAACGGTTTACGGCGAAAAAAAACGGTTCCCGTCAACACGGATGGGAACCGCGGCAATAATAAGAGAATATCTTTTTAAGGCAAAGAAGTACGCCGAAAAGACAGATAAGGATTTCGACATGAAATGCGAAAGTCTGCTTCCCTGTCTTAGCGGAGAACTGCCGGTAAAGGCTCACGCCCATCGCGGCGACGATATTTTCACCGCTTTGAGAATAGCTAAGGAATTTAATCTCAGCATGACAATCGAACACTGCACCGAAGGGCATCTCATAGCCGACATTTTGAAGGAAGAAAACATCGGCGTATGCGTAGGCCCTTCCCTTACCGACAGAAGCAAGCCGGAGCTTGCCTCCCTTTCATGCAAAACCCCAAAGGCGCTTTCCGAAGCGGGGGTGACCGTGGCAATAATCACCGACCATCCGGAAACTCCCCAAAAATATCTTCGGCTTTGCGCGGTAATGGCTGTGCGTGAAGGAATGGACAAAACCGAGGCTTTAAAGGCCATAACCGTAAATCCGGCTCGGCTTTGCAAAATAGAGGACAGAGTTGGCTCCATCGCCCTCGGCAAGGACGGAGATATCCTTGTTTTTGACCGCCACCCTATGGATTTTGACGCAAAGCTCACGGCGGTATTTGCCTCAGGGGAAAAGGTTGAAATTTAAAAAACAGTAAAACATAAGAGCGTGTTCGCGTTAAACCAAACGTTTCGCAAACACGCTCTTAATTTTTTAAAAACAGCTTTTTATTCCACTTTTAAGGTCTTTGCTTCGCAGAGATTTTTCATGGACGAAAGGGATTCCCAGCAGAACAGCTTTACCTCCGTTATCCCTTCTCCGGAAAGCTCAAGCTCCGCGCTTGAAGGGGAATCGGTAAGAGCCGCCGCCGAAACGAGCCGACCGGAGCCGTCGTACCCTGCCGCAATGAAGCAGTGTTTTTCCGCATACTCCGCGTTTTTCAGCATACACCATACATTTACGCCCTTCTCCGTCTTTTCCGCGGTCGCGTTGCCGAAGGATACCGGATAGCTTTCGGTTATTTCCGTCAGGCTGAAATCGTCCAGATAGAAGGTATTCGCGTCGCCCCACGCATAGCCTATGAGGATATATTTAGCCTCGGGAGCGTCGGTGGTGTCAAAAACATAGCTCCGCTGTGTCCAGCCGGTGTAATAGTCGGGGTCGCGAGGAGACGTGCCGCTTGCCAAATTCACCCATGAGCTGAAGCCGCCGCAGTCGGGAAGCTGCAAGGCGGTGTTATTCAGCGCGCCTTTATCGGTGGTAACCACAGCCGCGTGCATACGGTTAAAGCCGCCTGTCAAATCCTTGGTGGAGTATTCCCAGTATGTCAGCTTATACTTTCTTCCGCTTTCAATGGGGATAAAGGTGGCTAAGTTTTTATTGCTGTCGTTTCCGCCGTTTTCCGTATCCGTCTGCTTAAGGGAATACGACCCCTCGTGAGCCTGCTCCGAGGAACGCTGCCACCCTGCCAGAGCATCGCCGATGTTGCCGTTGTTGGAATATGTCCAGCCGGAGGTATTTTCCTCGAAGCCGTAGTTTTCAATAAGGTTTTCCCCGTAGGAAATTTCTTTGTCGGCAAAGCTGAAACGCCGGACGAAATTCATGTCAAGCTCATCGTAGTTGCCCTCGCCCGTCATATAATTTACATCGAAGAAGGATTTTTCCTCGGGCGCAAGAGTCTGCACATAGGGCGAAAAGGTGGAAATGCGTATTTTGCTTCCCTTTTCGTCAAATTCGGCAAACTTGAACATAGCGTTGCCGCCGTTATAGGAGAACTGATAGTCGGCAAGCACCGCAAATACGTCGTGGCCGTAATCGTTGGTGAGGGTAAGATTGCCATAGCCGTGGTTATGCCCCGCAACCATCATAAATACATTGTCGTATCCCTTGACAACATTCCATACGGCCTCTCCCTTTGTGTCAAGCGAAACCTCATTGGGGGCGGCGTCGGAACACTCCATCATGTCGTGGCTTATAAGTATTGTCGGAAGCGAGGAATTTTCCTCCAGAACATTTCTGAGCCACGCTTCATCCTTGCTCAAGCTGTACATTCCGACGGCGACAAGCATATATTCGTAGCTTCCCGCCCTGACCTTCATATACGAGCTGAAGCCCGACGGGGAATCTATGGTAACATAGTCGGCGGCTTTGGCATAGTCGCTGTCCGCGCCGAAATAATTCAGATAATACCAATCGTTTGTGTTGTTGCCGACGTCGTGGTTGCCCGTCATCATCAGCAGAGGAACGCCGCCGTCGGTAAGAATTTTCGCGGACTTCACCGCGTTGTTCCACTGCTCCGTTGCCCAATAATCGTTCACGTTGTCGCCGAGGCCCAAAACCGCGCTGATGTTGGCGTAATCCTTGTTTTCGGCCATCCAGTTCATCGCCGTATACATAACGTCGGGCATATACTGCACGGTGTTTTGTATGTCGGGAAGAAACACGAAATTATATCTGTCGTCGGGAGTTTCCTCAAAATCGTCGTTGTTTCCGTACTCGCCGAGATACTGTTCGGGGTTGGGGAGTATCCAGTCACTGCGCTCTAACGCTCCCTCGCTGATGCGTATTTCCTGTATGTATCCTCTTGTAAAACGGTAAGGATTTGTTTCATTCCTCACACGGGAGGCTATGCGGAAGCGTCCGTCGGAGGGATCCGCGTAAATTCCCTTCATTTCGTCGCTTACATAGTTTCGGAAGGACTCCGCGCCGTTGGTATATGTTCTTATGGTATGTCCGTCGCTGGTAATAACAATGCTGTACCAGTTTTCCGCCTTGTCCATGGCAATGCTCCACGCGGCGCTGGTCATGCTGTGGCTGTCGTCCTTGTTGGAAGCGTAAAACTGTATCTCCTTGCAGTTGGAAACGCTTATAAGGGCGGAAATTTTCTCTTCATCGTAGTCTGAGTCCAGCGTTGTACAAGCGCCGTGGCGGGAAAGTATGTTTTCCCAGCGATCCGCCGTTGTCCAGTCGTCGGGCATTTTATATATTATTTCAATGGTATAGCCGTTTTCAAAGCTGTCTTTGTTTATGGGCGCGCTGTCCACGGTGATAAAGTCAACGCCCGTTACGCCGTTACGGTTGGCGTCGTTCACGCCGTTAAAGAACATACTGCCTTGACCTTCGACAAGGCCCTCGCCGCTAAAGCTTACGGTGTCGGCGAAGTCCGTACCGTAGGTATTCATTTTAAGGGTGTTGCCGTTGCCGCTTTGATCGGCAAGCCGAAGGTCGCCGCCTTGTATGGTTCCCGATTCTACGCTGCTTTCGTTGAACTTCCAGTCCGCCAGCACCTTGGGGGCGTCCTGAGCAAGAGCCGGAAGCTGCGCCATTCCCGCTGTCATCACAAGCGAAACCGCCATTGCCAGAATTTTTTTCATTGTTGATTCCTCCTCGAAATTTTTTATTACAGGAATGAGGAGCCGGATCGTATATAACCTCTGACTCCTCACGCTTCGCCGATTTAATGGAACCCGCCGTCTTGGAGGCGGGCCATCCGCGCTTGGGTCATCGGCTCTTTAAGCCCTTTTTGTTTCCCGCCGCTTTTATAAATGAAGCAAAGAGAGGATGCGCACGGTTTGGCCGGGATTTAAATTCCGGATGGAACTGCACGCCGATAAACCATGGATGGTCTTTAATTTCAACGGTTTCAACAAGGCGGTTATCCGGAGAAATTCCGCCTATAACAAGTCCGGCTTCGGTGAGAGCCTCCCGATATTCGTTATTGTACTCGTAGCGGTGGCGGTGGCGCTCGTAAATAAGCGGCTCATCGGAATACACGCGGCTTATAAGGGTGCCGGGAGTGAGCTTGCAGGGATAAAGCCCCAGCCTTAGCGTGCCGCCCATGTTTTCCACATTTTTCTGATCCGGCATTATGTGTATAACGGGATTCGCCGTATCGCTGTTGAACTCCGCGCTGTCGGCGTCGGAAAGTCCCAGCACGTTTCTTGCGTATTCGACAACCGCCATCTGCATCCCCAAGCATATTCCAAAGAAGGGTATCTTTCTCTCCCGAGCAAATTTCGCGGCGATTATTTTGCCCTCGATGCCTCTGTCGCCAAAGCCGCCCGGGACGAGTATGCCGTCGGCGTCCTTAAGCATATCGCCGACATTTTCTTCGGTAATATCCTCGCTGTTCACCCAGTCTATATTCACATCGATTTTATTTGCTATCCCTCCGTGGCGAAGAGCCTCCGCCACGCTTAGGTAAGCGTCGTGAAGGGCAACATATTTGCCCACAAGCGCTATTCTGACCTTTCTTCCGTCGTCGCCGAGGGAAAGCACCGTATCTACCATCTCCCGCCACTCCGCGAGGTCGGGCTGAACATCGGGCAGACGAAGACACTTAAGCACAGCCGCCGCGAGGCCTCCCTCCTCAAGGGCCAAAGGAACGGCGTAAAGGGTGGGAGCGTCAAGATTCTCAACAACGCAGTCCTTTTGCACATTACAAAAAGCGGCTATCTTTTCCTTGATTCCTTTTTCTAAAGGCACCTCCGTGCGGCACACTATAATGTCGGGCTGAATCCCAAGGCTCAAAAGCTCCTTGACGCTGTGCTGCGTAGGCTTGGACTTCTGCTCACCGCTGGAAGCTATATACGGAACAAGAGTAACGTGAATGTACAGGCAGTTGTCCCTGCCTACCTCGCGCTGCACCTGACGTATTGATTCAAGGAACGGCAGACTTTCGATATCCCCTACCGTGCCGCCGATTTCGGTAATAACAAAATCAACGTTGTTATTTTTTCCGGCATAATAAATATGCTCCTTTATTTCGTTGGTAATATGGGGAATAACCTGAACGGTACCTCCAAGATAATCCCCTCGGCGCTCCTTATTTATTACATTATAGTAAACCTTACCGCTGGTAACATTGGAATTGCTGTTGAGATTTTCGTCCACAAAACGCTCGTAATGCCCCAAATCAAGGTCTGTTTCGGCCCCGTCGTCGGTCACGAACACCTCGCCGTGCTGGTAAGGGCTCATTGTTCCCGGGTCAAAATTTATGTACGGGTCAAATTTCTGGATGGTAATTTTGTAGCCGCGGCATTTGAGCAGACGGCCTAAGGAAGCCGCCGTTATTCCCTTGCCCAAGCCGGAAACAACGCCGCCTGTCACAAAGATGTATTTTACTGCCACAAGTAATTCCCCCTTATTGTATATTTATAGCACAATTCTCAACTATGTAAGTATATCATAAAATTACAAAATACGCAATAGCAAATTAAAAAAATTATTGCGCGGCGGACTTTAGGGTAATTTTTTTCAAATAATACTTGTTTTTGGGCTGTAAATATAGTATAATATTTATTGAAATACATAAAGAGAAGAGGGATAAATTTGAAAAGGATTTTTACGCTGATTTTAGCTTTGGCCGTTTCTTTGACGGCCGCTCCCGCCGCTTTCGGCGCGGACAGTATAAAGGTGCGCATTGACACCGCCGATATTAACCCCCTCGGGGAATTTGAGGGCTGGGGAACATCTCTGTGCTGGTGGGCGGAGGTTTTGGGGAGCGGCGACGAGGCTCTCCGTCGGGAATTTGACAAGGCTCTTTTCTCTCCCGACGGCCTTGGGCTAAACATTGCGCGATACAATATCGGCGCCGGAGACGCCCCCGGGCATAACCATATGCGCGACGGCGGCAGTGTTCCCGCATGGCAGGACGAAAACGGGAGCTTCGACCCCTCCGCCGATTCTTCTCAGCTTGCCGTGCTGAAGGACGCGGTGGAATTCGGGGCGGACACCGTGGAGCTTTTCAGTAATTCTCCCCCCTACTATCTCACCGAAAGCGGCTGTTCCGGCGGCGGGCATGACCCCGGCAAAAACAACATTTCTCCCTCCAATTTCGGCAAATTTGCCGATTATTTGGCAAAGGTCGCGGCCTATATACATAACGACATGGGTATAAAGGTCAGCACCGTAGAGCCTATGAATGAGCCTGCCACAAACTTCTGGGGCTACGAGGGCTGGCAGGAGGGCTGTCATATCGATCCGGAGGATCACAGCGCCCTTATTCTCGCTTTGAGAAAGTCTCTGGACGAAAAGGGGCTTAAAGAGGTGGGCGTTTCCGCCTCCGACGAAAACAGCGTAAGCACAATGGTGAAGAATTTGGACATATACACCGACGAAGCCATCAACGCTTTGTCTCAAATAAACGCCCACACCTACAACGGAGCTTCCTCCGGCGCGGAGCTTAACAAAAAGGCGGCGGAGCTTAACAAAAAGCTGTATATGAGCGAAACGGACGGCGACGGCTCAATAGGCTATGACTCCGGTGAAATGGGGCCGGCTCTTTGGCTGAGCCAAAGGATAACCTACGATATGAACAATATGCGCCCCAACGCATGGGTTTTGTGGCAGGCTGCTCCCGCGTGGCCGGGAGAAGCTCCCGACAGCGGCTACTGGAACATTTGCCAGTTTGACAAAAACAGCGGCAAAATAGACCTGTTCAAAAAATACTACGCCTACGGCCACTATACGAAATTCATCAAAAAGGGCGACCGGATTCTTAAATCCGGCAGGGACAATGTTCTTGCCGCCAGAAATTTCACCACAGGCAAAACCGTTCTCGTAATCAGCAACTGGGGAAAATGGAACGACAAATACGAAATCGACCTTTCCGCCTTTGAAAATCTGGGCAATCGGGTTCGGGCCTACCGCACGGACAACTCCGCCAATATGGCCGAAATAAACGATGCTGTGCTGGAAAACAAGGTGCTTAAAGCGGAAATCCCCAAAAATTCAATAACCACCGTTGTAATTGAAAACGAAGCTCCCGCGGAAGTTAAAAACGCGGGAATAAAGCTGGAATTAGGCAGAACAAGCCTTCTTAAGGGCGAAAAAATCGAATTTACCTCAAGCGCGTCCGAAGATAACGCGGAAACAGAGAGCCTCATAGACGGAATTCCTTCCGATGAATTTTACGCATCCGAGGAATTTGCCGAGGCCGAAAACAAAATCGTTAAATTTACCGTCCGAATAAAGGGAAGCGACATATCGGCTTCGGAGGACGTCCATTATATAGGCGACGGAAGCGTTGTGAGGATAGAAAATGTAAACAGCGGCCTTAATATTCAGGAAAACCCCGATGAGGGCTATAAGCAGTGCGCTGTCAGCGACAGCGCGTACCAATACTGGACGGTACGCAAAAACGGCGAGGAGCTGTCCTTTGAAAACCTTCGAAGCAAAAAATGCCTTGCGGACGGGGACGGCAACATAATCTGGAAAATCCAACCCGAGGATAAAGGCTGGGGCATAATCAATGCCGCCACGGGAAAATGCCTTGACGCCTACGGCTTCTCCACCGCCGAGGATTCCACCGTGGGTACGTATGAATACGGCGGCGGCGCCAATCAGCTTTGGAACTTCCGCCTTTCCTCTCCCGAGAAAATGTTTGACGAGACAAAATCCGCGGACGAGGCCGTAAGAATTGTTCCGGCTTCCGTAAACGGTACGGCTCCTTACGGCGGCAATGAGGATGTATCCTACGAAAAGGCCTTCGACGGGAATGTCAAAACACACCATGACGCTTGGGACGCAAGCAACTCCTACCTTGAAGCGGATATGCCGCCCTCCCTTCCCGTAAACATGATAAGGTTCTATCCGAGAGAAGGCTTTGCCTACAGAATGGCCGGCGGCAAATTCTACGGCGTAAAGGACGGAGCCGAGACGCTTCTCTACACTGTGCCGGAAAAAATAAACAGCGGCTGGAACGAGGCGCGTATCGATAACGATGTAATTTATGATAAAATAATATACCGCACCCCCGAGGGCGGGCTTTGCAACGTGGCCGAGCTTGAATTTTGGAACAACGACTTGGATGTGGAATTTTCTGTCTCCGGCAATAATCTTAAGCTTAAGCTGAAAAACTACGGCGGCGGCAAAAATCCGTCTCTTGTGCTGGCGTACCGCACCCCGGGGACGCTTACGGCGGTTGAAACCCACCGCATTGCCGCCGAAAGCTTCGCCGAGATTACTCAAAGCTTCGAATTGAGCGAAAAATTCGAGACTGTTGAGGTATATCTGACCGAAGACGGGGAGATAATTGAAAGCGGATACATTTATTTGAAAGGTAATGAAAAAATATGAAAAGAATTTGCTCGTTTGTTGTAGCCGTCGCTGTGGCGGCGGTTCCCGTAAGCGCTTTCGGCGACGGAGAAGATGTTAAAATATACTTAGACGGCTCGCCCATACAGATGACCGACTCTAACGGCAAGGAGGTAACCCCGATAATAATAGACGGAACCACCTACCTTCCCGTCCGCGCCATAGGAAAAGCCCTTGACTTAGAGGTAACATGGGACGCTGAAAGCCGCTCCGTTTATCTTTCAAGCGAAAGCAAGGAGGTAATAGCAACAGATATGAGCGGCTTTTCAAGCCTTTCCGACTATACCTCCAAGCCGTATGAGCTTTTGGGGAGAAGCTTTTTCCTGAATCCTTTGAAGGAGCTTTTGGGCGAAGATTACGATAAGCTGCTGCTTCCTTTGCTTTCAACCTGCTACATTACCGGAACCGACGAAATGATAACCCTTCACTGTTCGGAAAAGGCCGTAATAGACGTATATAAAAGCGGCAGAATAGAAGCGGCGATATACGCTCCGAGCGATAAATTTTCCGGAAAAAACGCCGTAAGATATTATTCTAAGCAAAGACCCGACAGCATAAACGGCGGCGGAATCGTAAGCTTTATCGCCTCCGGAATAAAATCCTACGGATCTCTTTGGGGCTATGTGGACTTTGTATACGGCGCCGACGCCTCCTATGAACAGGGCGGAAAATATAACGAAACAAACGGCCTTGGCAGCTTCACCTTTGCTACGAGGAGCGACGGTCGGCTGACATTTAGCGGAGCCGTTGACAAGGGCAGCGGCGGCAATTGCACTACCAACGGCAATATTAAGGTGGAATCCGGCTGTTGTTTGTGCAATGAAAACGGCGCTCCCTCCATACTGTTCGCCTTTTCCGGAAATTACCTTACGGTTATAGGCTTGGGAGATGTGACTCAGGTTCTCACTTCCGTTTATAAAAAGTAACAAAAAAACGACCGATGCGCCGAGTTTTCGGCTTAACGCATCGGTCGTTTGAGTTTTTAAAATATTTACTTTTTTAAATCGGAGCAACGCTCCGCTTTGCTTGCAAGGAGCGGAGCTTGCGATAGATTATAACCGGACGCCGTCTTTGGGCGAACAGCCCAAAGCGAAATAACGCGGCGCGTTGCTGCGCGGCGCGGGGGACATCCGCGCTTAGGTTATAATCATAACAACGCATATAAGCGCCGCCAGCACAAGGGCCGAAAGCAGTATCACCCAAACGCTGGGCTTTCCGCCCGTTTCGCTGCTTTTCGGTATAAGTCCGGCTTTGCGCAGAGCCGTAACGGCGGGCTTATATATCATCATTGTCAAAGCGGCGTTTAAGCCTCCCTTTATAAGATTAAACGGAAGAAACACAGGAATCAGCATCGCCTTCACAACGGCGCGCGGAGTTCCCATATACACGGGCGTTATGAAGTAGTTCCAGAGAAGCATAAGGGCCGTCATGGAGCATACTCCGCACACAAGCCCCAGCGCCGCGCCGCCCAAGCTGTGTTTTTTTCTGTAGACGGCTGAAGCGGCGACGGCAAAGGCCGTGCTTGAGATAATGTTCATTATCATGCCTATTATCCCTGTATTGCTTATGGTTATAAGCTCCGCCAGTGAAACTATAACGCTTATCAGAACAGAAGCGAGAGGCCCGAAAATAAAGCCGCCTATAACAATTATTATGTCCTTCGGGTCGTATGTAAGAAACGGTGCCGAAGGCATAAGAGGAATGTGGACAACCGCCGTGACAACAAAGGCCATTGCGCACAGCATAGCCAAAGACGTAAGTTTTTTTGTTTTGTTTTCCATAATAATCTCCATTCCGCTTTAAACAAAAAAGCTCCGCGCGGAAACGGAGCCTAAGAAAAGCCTGCCACAAGAAATATTTCTCTTCTCTCATCCGGACTTTAACCGTCGGTTTCGGAATTTCACCGAATCAGCTCAGACAACTGAGGTCGCAGACTTTAACTGCCGGTAGGGAATTTCACCCCGCCCCGAAGATATTTGATTCAACCTCATTGTAGCATTTTTTAAGCCTTTTGTCAACAGTTTTTTTCCCTTTTGGGAAAAATATACAATATGTATAAGCCTTTTAAGGTTTTATTTAAGCATAAAAAATATTGACGAAAGAGAGATTTTATTGTATACTGTTTAGTGTGTATGCCATAAGGCGCTTTTAAATCGAAAGCTCCTCAAGCTCGCTCGAAACGGAGCTTGCAAACGATTGCAGCCCGCGCGGTGACATCCGCGCGTAGGTTATATATTCTTTATGTACACATTTTTACCATAACAATATATGAAAGGAAGTAAAAAATGGCACAGGCAAAATCACTTACTCCTGCTCAGCAGCAAATCAAAGAAGAAATACTCGGCAAGCTCAGCCGTCATTACGGCAGAACCCTCGAAGACGCAACAAAGTCCCACATTTACAAGGCTACTGCCCTCACCGTGAAAGACACCATAATGAAAAAGTGGGTGGATTACCGCCGCAGTCAGAGAACCGCGCACCGTAAGGAGCTTTTCTACCTTTCGTTTGAATTCCTTATGGGACGTTCATTCGGGAATAACCTGCTTAACGTGGGCATTACACAGGATTACGAAGCGGTGCTTCAGAGCATGGGCTGTTCTCTTGAGGAGATTTCTTCTCAGGAAAGCGACGCCGGTCTCGGCAACGGCGGTCTTGGCCGTCTGGCGGCATGCTTTATCGATTCTCTCACAGCCCTCAACCTTCCCGCGTTCGGCTGTTCTATCCGTTACGAATACGGCCTGTTCAAGCAGAAGATTGTGGACGGTCAGCAGGTTGAAACTCCCGACAATTGGCTTGAAAACGGCTCCGTATGGGAAGTTCCGCGCCCCGAAGAACAAAAGATTGTCCGCTTCGGCGGGCAGGTAAAAACCGATTTTGTAAACGGCAAAATGAAGGTTACCTACGAAAACACCACCGACGTCATAGGCGTACCCTATGATGTTCCTATCGCGGGCTACAATTCAAATCTTGTAAACACCCTTCGTCTTTGGTCGTCTAAGGCCAAAAACGACCTTAACATGACCTATTTCAGCGGCGGCGACTATGTTAAGGCCGTTGAGGAAAAAGCCCTTGCGGAGGCAATTTCCAAGGTGCTTTATCCCGAGGACAACCATCAGGAAGGCAAGGCTCTCCGTCTGCGTCAGCAGTACTTCTTTGTGTCCTGTACCCTTCAGTGGATAATTTCCCGCTTCAAGCGTCATCACGCCGGCGAAGGGCTGGAAAACCTCGCGGACTTTATCACGATTCACATAAATGATACTCACCCCGCCATCGCTATCCCTGAGCTTATGCGCATACTTATGGACGAGGAAGGCATGGGCTGGGATGAAGCTTGGGCTATTACCACCAAGGTATTCGCTTATACCAACCATACGGTTATGGCCGAGGCTCTCGAAAAGTGGCCTGTTGATATGTTCCAGAGACTCATTCCCAGAATTTGGATGATTGTCGAGGAAATGAACCGCCGTCTCCAAAACAAGCTTCTCGGTATTTACGGCGAGGACTGGGGCAAGATAAACTATATGGCAATCGTAGCCAACGGCTACATTTCCATGGCTAATATGTGCCTTGCGTCCTGCTACAAGGTAAACGGCGTAAGCGAGCTTCACACCGAAATTCTTAAAAACGATGTTTTCCGGGATTACTACAACCTTTCTCCCGAAAAATTCGTGGCCATAACCAACGGCATCACCTTCCGCCGCTGGCTGAGACTCGCCAATCCCGAGCTCAGCGAGCTTATTTCAAGCAAAATCGGCGAAAGCTGGATATTAAACGCCGACGAATTGGAAGGTATCGCGAAATATGCCGATGATCCCGATTTTCAGGAGCAGTTCCGTCAGGTCAAGCTCACAAAAAAGAAAGCTCTTGCGGCTTACATCAAGGAGCATAACGGCATTGAAGTCGATCCGGAATCCATTTTTGACGTACAGGTTAAGCGTCTGCATGAATACAAGCGTCAGCTTCTCAATATACTCCATGTTCTTTATCTTTACGACAAGCTTAAGAACGACAAAAACTTTGACATGGTACCCCACACGTTTATTTTCGGCGCGAAGGCTTCTCCCGGATACAAGAGGGCAAAGCTTATTATCCGCCTTATCAACGATGTTGCAAATATGGTTAACAACGACCCGGAAATATGCGGCAAGCTTAAGGTGGTATTTATTGAAAACTACGGTGTAACTCTCGCCCAGAAGATTATTCCCGCGGCGGAAATTTCCGAGCAGATATCCACTGCCGGCAAGGAAGCCAGCGGTACGGGCAACATGAAGTTCATGGCCAACGGCGCTCTCACCATCGGCACTCTCGACGGCGCCAACGTTGAAATGCTTCGCTGCGTAGGCGACGAGAATATCTTTATCTTTGGCATGACAACTTCCGAAGTAAACAACGCTCTTAAAGGGGAGAGCCGCTCCAGTCAGGATCTTTACGCTTCCTCTCCCGAAATACGCAAGATACTTGATATGCTTATTGACGGCACAATTAACTCCAGCGACCACCACCTTTACTACGACCTTTACCAGTCCCTTATTTTCGGCGAACACGGGATGGCCGACAACTATATGGTTGTCCGCGATTTCCACGCCTACTGCGATATTCACCGCAAGGCCGACCTTCAGTACAGGGACAAGGCTCTTTGGACAAGGAAAGCTATTCTCAATACGGCGCACAGCGGCTTCTTCTCCAGTGACAGAACCATTAAAGAATATAACGATAAGATTTGGCATCTTTCCTCTGTTGACGAGCCTGCCGGGCGGTTGTCTTGACGCTTTTTGACGAAGGATGAATACGCGAAATAGAATAGGCGCCAATCTTCTTATGAATAGCGGGTATAAGAGCAGGTAATACAGATTTGCTCAGAGGCTTTGGAATTGTCCTAATGATAATGGGTCATGTGTGGTTTGGAACTGTGTTTGATAAATGGATTCATGCGTTCCATATGCCAACGTGGTTTATTGTTTAAGGCCTATTCCGAAAAAGTGACATTATTATTTTAATATACTGTAATTTAATTGGCGAGCAGCTCCGATGATTTGGGGTTGCTCGCCAATTAAGCAATAGAGGGATATTTTAAATGAAAAAAAATAATATCACTATTTTCTTTTGTAACAGAAGGATTTTCTTAAATCCAATCAACACTTCCAAACGCGCATATATGTTTAATTGCTCCAATAAGAGCTTTAAGCCTTTTATTGGGGCGTTTCAGCTGAGAAAGGAACTCCCCCCTGAAAAACAAAAAATGTCCCTCCATTCACTGCCTACAGAGGATATCATCTGCCGGTGGCAGCCTCTGCGAAAGTAGACGATGCCGCTCCCACGCCGACAAATATGTCCCCATACCTATTTTTGCGGGAAATATTTCTTTTACTAAATTTATATGTTTGGTTTTTGCGTGGTTTTATTGCGCATTTTGTCTGTTTTGCCTGTATTGTTTTGTTTATGTTATATTTTTAGTATCAAATAAAATCAATACTTTGTATAATCTTTTCTTATTTCACAAATCTTATCTATCGTTCTCAATACCATATAATAAACCTCACTTCCTAAACACAAACAAATACTCATGTGCTATCAGTAAAAAATTATATTTTACGCTATTTGTTTTCCAATACCCAGTTGCCTTGCAATTATGCTGCTCCTTGATGATGATCTCTTTCAGCTTAAATCCCGCGTTTTCGAATATTCGCATTACTTCAAACGACATAGGTATCATATGACCTTTTTGTCTTGTGTCACCCATAAGTATCGCGCAAAACTTGTCCTTTTTCAAAACGCGATAGCTCTCCGCCGCGACCTTTTTCATTTCCTCAAGAAAATCTTTGACCTTTAATAAAGACAAATCTTCCGGAATATCCTCACTGTATTGAATAATATTGGCATACGGCGGGTGAGTGCATATCAAATCTATGCTGTTATCGGGAATAAAGTCAAGGCTTCTCGCGTCGCCTTTTTTGATGTAAATCTTACCTTTAGCCGACTCATAATCAAACGAAGTCTTTTCTTTGCACCGTTCAAGCGCAGCATCATTCACATCAACGCCGATTATATCCCGATTTAAAAGTTTCGCCTCAACAAGAGTTGTGCCGCCGCCGGCAAATTGGTCGAGAATCAAATCTCCCTCTTGCGAATAACGAAGTATTATATTTCTCGGTATGTACGGCGACCAGTTGCCGCGCCATTTCGCGTCGTGCGTAGCCCAATCGCCGCGTTTGGGAAATGACCAGTGCGTAGTCATTTCAAGCTCAAAATCTTCCGGTTCCCATTTTTTTATTTTCTTTTCTGACATTTATTTCATAACCTCATTCATTATACCGCTTTCCAAATCATTGATATTATAAATGTGTTCCATAACATCAAAAGTTTCCTCAAGATTATGTCTTGCGCTTGTCCAGCCTTTGCCATCGGTAAACCATACAAACGTAAAGCCGTCTATTGTATCGGCTTCTAATGCAAGCGTTTTGTAGCTGCGGGCGGTTTCATTCAGCTTTGAGCCACCGCTTCCATAAAAGTTTGTTTCAATGCCATATATCATATTATCCGTTTTGATAACAAAATCGAAGCGTTTTTCCATTTTTCCTTGATTGGATATAGCGGATAAATCTATATTCCATTTTTTTGTGATTTGATGAATATACATTTCTTTAAAATATGTCTCATCTCTTAAAAATCCCGCTTTTCGGATAAAGCTTTCAACAAGATTTTCCATCAAATGACCGCCGCGGTTTTTTCGCCCGTTTGAATCAAGCCCTGTTTCAACGCCTGTTGCATAATCAACAAGATTATTTACAATATGATTTGCTATTAAATCAAATAATCCTGTCTTACGCATAAATACTTTATATTGTTCAACAGATAAATTTGGATTGCGGAATTTATAAGTAAACTCACCATCACTGTCAATAGCATATATCTCGTTTGCCCTAACCGCCAAAAGCAACGGTATGCACTTCAATACTTCGGGATACTTTTCCATCAAGTTTTCAAAATCAGTTTCTATATTTTTTGAACCGATAAGAGAGTTCAAAATATTAAGTTCTACCTTGATTGCGTCTACATTTCTGTTGACTTTTTCAAAGTCCGCATAATAGC
>CAZKBV010000016.1:0-19670 GCA_964551215.1 uncultured Oscillospiraceae bacterium
GTTCGCAAGCTCCATTTCAAGCAAGCTTGATGGAGCGTTGCTCCGATTTAAAAAAGAACAGCCTAAAGGGGCCGTGAAAAACAAATGCCTATGTTTTTCGCGGCTCCGTTTTTTTGCGCATTTTGCGCTTCGTAAAACTGCGGAGAACCGATTCTTGATTTTACGCGAGCATTTTAGAAAATGTACAACGCCTGAGGGCGCATATTTTTCTTGACAACCTCTCCTGTCGGTGATATAATATGTAAGAGAACCTTTGAACAATTCACGCTTAACGGCTTAGAATTAATCGGGGCTTTCATAAAAGCAAAAGGGCGCGAGAAAGCATTTTGGAAGCGTTGCTCCGAAAAACGCTTTTGCGAAGCCAAAAAAACGAAAGGGAGTTTTATCAATGATAAAGGTCAGCCTTAAAGGCGATATAAAGGAATTTGAAGAGGGCGTAAAGCTTATAGATATTGCGAAATCAATAAGCGAAGGCCTTGCAAGGAACACCATGTGCGCCCTTGTAAACGGAGAAACGACTGATATCCGAACTTCCCTGACTGACGACTGCAGCGTTGAATTCTGCGGTTTTGATACAGACGCCGGACGCCACACCTTCCGCCATACCGCGAGCCATATTATGGCCCAGGCCGTTAAGCGCCTTTACCCCAACGTAAAGCTTGCCATCGGCCCCGCTATTGACAACGGCTTTTACTATGACTTCGATACCGAGGACATGAGCTTTGTTCCGGAGGATCTTCCCAAAATCGAAGCGGAAATGAAAAAAATCGTTAAGGAAAATCTTTCTCTGGAATATTTCGAGCTTCCCCGCTCCGAAGCAATCGCTCTTATGACTCAAAGGAACGAACCGTATAAGGTGGAGCTTATCAACGACCTCCCCGAGGACGAAACCATTTCTTTCTATAAGCAGGGGGAGTTCGTTGACCTCTGCGCCGGCCCTCACCTCCTTTCAACGGGAAGCGTTAAGGCCTTTAAGCTTACCGGTCTGGCCGGAGCCTATTGGAGAGGCAGCGAGAAAAACAAGATGCTCACCCGTATTTACGCCACGGCCTTCACCAAGGCAAGCGATTTGGAGGCATACCTTACCGCCATCGAAGAAGCCAAAAAGCGCGACCACCGCAAGCTTGGCAAGGAGCTTGGGCTATTTGCGCTTATGGACGAAGGCCCCGGTTTTCCCTTCTTCCTTCCCAAGGGTATGGTTCTTCGCAACACACTTCTTGATTACTGGCGCGAGGTACACAAAAAATACGGCTATGTGGAAATTTCAACTCCAATGATACTCAACCAAGAGCTTTGGCATCGCAGCGGTCACTGGGATCACTATAAGGACAATATGTATACCACGGTCATAGACGGCGAGGATTACGCCGTTAAGCCCATGAACTGCCCCGGCGGTATGCTTGTGTACAAGCTGACGCCCCATTCCTACCGTGACCTTCCCCTTCGCATGGCGGAGCTGGGATTGGTACACCGTCACGAGCTTTCCGGCGCGCTGCACGGCTTGTTCCGCGTGCGTTGCTTCACTCAGGACGACGCCCATATATTCATGACGTGGGATCAGATGGAAAGCGAAATCCAGAATGTTGTTCGTCTTTTTGACGAGGTATATTCCGTATTCGGCCTTAGCTATCAGATTGAGGTTTCCACAATGCCCGAGGATCATATCGGCGATGAAGAAACATGGGATTTCGCAACGGAAACCCTTAAAAAGGCCATTACGGACATGGGCAAGGAATTTGTTATAAACGAAGGCGACGGAGCCTTCTACGGGCCTAAGCTGGACTTTCACCTTGCCGATTCTCTGGGAAGAACATGGCAGTGCGGCACGATTCAGCTTGATATGCAGATGCCCGAACGCTTTGACCTTGAATACACCGGCCCCGACGGCTCAAAGCACCGCCCCGTTATGATACACCGTGTCGTACTCGGCTCTATTGAGCGGTTTATCGGCGTAATAACCGAGCATTTTGCCGGAGCCTTCCCCACATGGCTGGCTCCCGTGCAGGTTAAGCTTATGCCTATAGCCGACCGCCACACAGACTATATCAATCAGGTCAAGGCTGCCCTTGAAGCTAAGGGCATACGCTGTGAGACGGATGGCCGCAACGAAAAAATCGGCTATAAAATCCGTGAAGCTCAGCTTGAAAAGATTCCCTATATGCTGGTTGCCGGGGATAAGGATATCGAAAACAGCGTAATAAGCGTACGCTCCCGCAAGAACGGCGACGAAGGCGCAATGAGCGTCGATGAATTTACGGATAGGATTTTAAAAGAGATTGTTTCCAAGGAAATATGAAAAATATTCGGAGGATATGAAAATGAAAAAGCTTTGGGGCGCAGCTTTGGCCTTGCTTGTTATGCTTTGCACACAGGCATTTGCCGAAGCGAACAATACAACGAAACCACAAATATGTGCGCGCTTCTTGATGAAGATTCCTCCGAATTAAGCACAGCCTTCAAAATGGACAGATTTGTCCTTTGGTACGGAGACATAATCAACAAATATGATGTGCGTATTCGTGAGATTTTTATTTCCGGAAACAAATGGGACGGCTTTACGGTAAAGGCAACTCCGCCTTCCGACCCGTTCACAGATGTAATATAACATTCTGACGGGAGCTTGCTCTCGTTAAATAAAGTAATTTTTAAGTATAAAATTTTTAAAAGGAGCGAATCAAAATGGACAAAGAATTAGTACTCACCAAAATTACGGACGTAGGCGTTGTCGCTGTAGTCCGTGCCGAAAACGGCGAAAAGGCAAAAAGAATAGCCGACGCCTGCATGGAGGGCGGCGTACCCGCAATTGAGCTTACCTTCACAGTTCCCTTCGCGCACAAGGTTATTGAAGAGCTTGCAAAGGAATACTCCGACGGTTCCATGATTCTTGGTGCCGGAACCGTTATGGACAGCGAAACCGCCAGAATAGCCATTCTCAGCGGCGCTCAGTACATAGTAAGCCCCTACTTTGACCCTGAAACCGTACGTCTGTGCAACCGCTACAGAGTTCCCGCAATGCCCGGCGCAATGACCATCAAGGAGGTTGTTTCCGCAATGGAGGCCGGCGCTGACGTGGTTAAGGTGTTCCCCGGCGAAGCCTTCGGCCCCAAGATTCTTAAGGCCATCAAGGGCCCTGTTCCTCAGGCTAAGCTTATGCCTACCGGCGGCGTAGACGCAAACAACGTAGGCGAATGGATTAAGGCCGGTGCCTGCGCAATCGGCGCGGGCGGCGCTCTTACCGGCGGCGCGAAAACCGGCGACTATGCGGCAATTACCGCTACGGCAAAGGAATTTGTTAAAAAGGTTAAAGAAGCAAGAGGGCTTTAAAAGTCCGGCAAAGGTTGTTAGTCAAACGGACGCGGCAAACGCCGCGTCCGTTTTTATGTCCCCTAAACGCGCAAAAATTACGGCAAACCAAAAGGGATACGGCATTTTTTTACCGTATCCCTTTTTTACTTACCGGGAAAATCCTATTTCTTCTTTGCATGGCATACTTCGGACATTGCGCAGCTTGAGCAGCCGCAGCCGCAGCTTGAACAGCCCTTACGCTTATCCTTCGCCAATTTTCTGATTATCAAGGCAATAATCAGAATAAGCACCGCCGCGATAACTATAGTAGATATGTTTTCGCTTAACCATGCGTACATATTGATTCTCCTCACTTAATCGTCAATGTGTTTGACTCCTTATATGGCTTAAACAGCTGATACAGCATTGCCGCAATCAAAACTACCGCCGCAATAACGCCGATTATATTTGCGCTGCCGGTAAACAGCTTGCCAAGCTGATTTATTATAAGGGCGATTACATAGGCGAACAGGCACTGATAGCCGATTGCGAACCAAGTCCACTTTGCGTTGTTCATTTCACGCTTTATGGCGCCGATAGCCGCAAAGCAGGGCGCACAGAGCAAATTGAACACAAGGAAGGAATAGCCGCTTATCTTTGTGAATTCCATAGCAAGAGTTCCGTATACATCGCCGGAGCCGCCGTAGAGGATGCCCATTGTGCCAACGATGTTTTCCTTTGCAATAAGTCCCGTAACGGAAGCCACAACCGCCTGCCAATTGCCCCAGCCCAAGGGAGCAAATATCCACGCTATGGCGTTGCCTATGTAGGCGAGAATGCTGTGGTCTATCTGATCTTCCTCAAGCATTGTGAAGGCTCCGTCCACAAAGCCGAAATACGTCGTGAACCAAACTACAATTGTTGAAAGCAAGATGATAGTTCCGGCCTTTTTGATGAAGGACCAGCCTCTTTCCCACATACTGCGAAGCACATTGGAAGCCGTAGGCATATGATAGGAGGGAAGCTCCATAATAAAGGGAGCGGGATTTCCGGCAAACATCTTTGTCTTTTTCAGCATGATGCCGGAAACTACTATAGCCGCCATACCAACGAAGTACGCGGATGTGGCAACCCACGCTGAGCCGCCGAAGATAGCTCCGGCAATCATGGCAATGAAGGGTACCTTCGCTCCGCAGGGGATAAATGTGGTAGTCATTATAGTCATTTTACGGTCACGGTCATTTTCAATGGTTCTGGACGCCATAATGCCCGGTATGCCGCAGCCCGTACCTATAAGCATGGGAATGAAGGATTTGCCGGAAAGACCGAACTTGCGGAATATTCTGTCCAGAACGAAGGCGATACGCGCCATATATCCGCAGGCCTCCAAAAATGCCAGCAACAGGAACAGCACAAGCATCTGAGGCACAAAGCCCAGCACCGCGCCGACACCGGCTACAATACCGTCCAAAATCAGTCCCTTAAGCCAGTCGGCGCAGTTTAAAGCGTCAAGCAACCCTTCCACCAAAACGGGGATGCCCGGCACCCATATGCCGTACGCGGAAGTGTCGGGTGCGCCGTAGCCCTCTTTGTATTCCGTATTAATATACTGATTAACGGCGGTTTCCAAATCCGCCCTCGTAACGCCTTCAACTACCGACACTTCAAGAGTTTCCTCGTCCTCAACGTCATAGGAAATCTCCGCGTCCGAGGGAGTTGCTTCCATAAGAGCGTTCAGAGCCGCCAAAGCGTTTTCCTCGCTGTACGCTTCGTTTTCAAGGTCAATAGCATCCGCCATTTCTTCTGTGCCGTACTCGTCAATGAAGGCCGAAAGAATCAAATCCGTGTCGCCGTAGCTTTCCGCCGCTTCCTCATACTGACCGCTGCCGATGCCAAAAAGATGCCAGCCGTCGCCGAAAAGTCCGTCGTTTGCCCAGTCCGTAGCGGCGGTTCCCACCGTTACCATGGAAATATAGTACACAAGGAACATAATCACCGCAAAGATGGGAAGTCCAAGCCATCTGTTCGTAACAATCTTATCAATCTTATCGGATGTGCTGAGCTTGCCGACGCCCTTTTTCTTGTAGCAGCCCTTCATAATGGAGGCTATGTAAATGTAGCGTTCGTTGGTGATTATGCTTTCCGCGTCGTCGTCCAGTTCTTCCTCCGCCGCTTTTATGTCGGTTTCGATATGCTTCATTATATCCGGAGATATATTGAGCTTGGAAAGGGCTTTCTCGTCTCTTTCAAATATTTTGACCGCGTACCAACGCTGCTGCTCCTGAGGCATACTGTGGAGAGCCGCTTCCTCAATATGGGCTATGGCATGCTCCACCGCGCCGGAGAAGGTATGCATAGGCACCGGCTTACCGCTCTGCGCCGCCTTAATCGCCGCTTCGGCCGCCTCGCTTACTCCCGTACCCTTAAGGGCGGAAATTTCCACGATTTTACAGCCCAGCTGACGGGCAAGCTCCGCCGTATTGATTATGTCTCCCCTATTTTTAACCACATCCATCATGTTGATGGCAATTACCAAAGGTATCCCCAGTTCGGCAAGCTGAGTTGTCAGATAAAGGTTTCTTTCAAGATTTGTGCCGTCCACAATATTGAGTATTGCGTCGGGACGCTCCCCCACAAGGTAATTTCTCGCTACGACCTCTTCAAGAGTGTAGGGCGAAAGAGAATAAATACCCGGAAGGTCGGTTATTGTTACGCCGTCGTGTTTTTTCAGCTTGCCTTCCTTTTTTTCAACCGTTACGCCGGGCCAGTTCCCCACAAACTGATTAGACCCCGTCAGCGCATTAAACAGCGTGGTTTTACCGCTGTTGGGGTTTCCCGCCAGTGCAATTCTTATGCTCATTGCAAAACTCCTCCTTAACTTATTCTACCTCGATCATTTCCGCGTCGGCTTTTCTCAGGGACAGCTCGTATCCCCGAACGGTGACCTCCACAGGGTCCCCTAAGGGAGCAACCTTCCGCACGTATATCTCAACCCCCTTGGTTATGCCCATGTCCATAATACGCCGCTTTACGGCGCCTTCCCCGTGGAGCTTTACAACCTTGACACGGTCGCCGATCTTAGCCTGCCTTAAAGTATTCATAGCCTTGCCTCCTATATCAATTTTTTTCAGACAAATATCCTTTGAGCCATCTCATTGCTTATGGCAACTCTTGTTTCCTTAACGTTCACAATGAGATTCCCGCCCAGAGTGTTTATGATTTTCACATTTCCCCCCACAACGAAGCCCAAGTTTTCAAGATGCTTTTTTACCTCAGGATTCCCGCCGATTTTTTTTATTATGTTTTCTTCCCCCACATCAGCCAGCGCTAACGGCATCATCTTATCGTCTCCGTTCATAGTTTAATTAAATCTAATTTAATTAGTCATATCTAACCCCAAAAATTAGTTTAGCATAACTAATCTCTTTTGTCAATAGTTTTTTTGCATTTTCCGATAATATTTTTGCGCAAAGCTTTATCCGGCATTGAATAAATTTTCTCACATTTGCCTATAATACCCTCTGAGGTGATTTCAATGAAGCTGAGGGACATATTTCTGTATTCCCCGCCCAAGGACAATCCGTTTCTTCTGACCGACAGCTCCGAAGAAGACACGGACGACGGATTCATTCCGCAGATGAACGAAGGCGGTCGGGAGCTTTCGGGGAATTACAAAAAAGATAAGTCCACCCTCGAAACGGAGCTTTCCGTCGAAGAAAACGGAGATATTAAAAAGCGTGAATTTACCCTTCATATTGCCGGACGGGACGCGAAGTGCGCGGCATTTTTTATAGACGGCCTTGTTGATAAGGAGGGTATGAACGACTTCATTCTCCGTCCGCTTATGCTCAGCAGCCGGCAAACGGAAATTTCTTCTTATTCCGACATAATGAACATCCTGCTGCTTCAAAGCGAAGTAAAGGAAAGCAAAGTTCTCGGCGAGCTTACCTTCGACATAAATTTCGGCAGTGTAATACTGCTTATAGACGGGTATCCCTCCGCCATATCCATAGATGTAAAGGGCTGGGAACACCGAGGCGTTGAGGCTTCCCAGACGGAGAGGGTAATGCGCGGGCCAAACGACGCCTTCAGCGAACAGATAAGGGAAAACACCGCCCTTATCCGTCATCTTATCCGAAACAAAAGCCTTATAAACAAAGAGACAAGCGTCGGAACCCTCAGCCAGACGCCTGTTTCCGTAATGTATATAAAAAATGTGGCAAGCTCCGCCCTTGTGGAAGAAGCGCTGAGAAGAATCGACTCCATAAATACGGACTATATTTTTTCTTCGGCGGAGCTGGAACAGTATATCGAGGAAAGCTCTCTTGCCACTTTGCCCCAGTTTATGTCCACCGAAAGACCCGACAGAGCCGCCCGCGCCTTGCTCTTAGGCAGGGTGGTGGTTCTGGTGGACGGTTCGCCGTATGCCCTTGTTATGCCTACCACGGTTTTTGAGCTTAACGAATCGGCGGAGGATCATTTTCTGCGGACGCCATATATAAATATGATACGCATTATCCGCTTCATCGCTTTTTTCTGCTCTCTGCTGCTGCCGGGGCTTTACGTGGCGATAGTCGGCTTTCACAGCGAAATCATTCCAACCGATATGCTTATGTCCATCGTCTCCGCCCGGGACAAGGTGCCGTTTCCAACCATAGTTGAAATTATAATCATGGAGGCGGCTTTGGAAATAATCCGCGAAGCCGGCATAAGAGTCCCTTCCCCTTCCGGCACTACTCTCAGCATTGTCGGCGCTCTCATTTTGGGGCAGGCCGCCGTAAGCGCCGGCATCGTAAGCCCCATTATGATAATTATAGTTTCCATAGCGGCAATCGGCTCCTTTGCCACGCCTAATTACTATCTGGGGCTTTCCGCCAGAGTTCTGCGGTTTGCGTATATATTTCTGGGAGCCGCCGCCGGATTCATGGGTATTATGGCCGGTCTATTCATAAATGCCGCTCTGTGGACAAGCACCTACAGCATGGGCGTGCCTATGTTCGCCCCTGTGGCACCCATATCTCACGGAGGAACCCCAAAGGTATTAGTTTCCCCCAGAATATGGAAGCAGCACCTGCGGGACGATTATGTAAACCCCAAGCGCAAGCCGTTGCAGGGAATAATTTCAAGGGGATGGAAAAATGAACAAAACAGCCGAAAGTAGAAAAATCGGCCCTTGGTCTATGGTATTCCTTTTCTTAAATTTGAGCTTGGCAAAAAATTTGCTGGTAGTTCCTTCTTACTATGTGGACAGTATCGGCAACGGCGCGTGGATAGCGGTTCTTTTAAAGGGGCCGGCCGCCGCTTTGATGTTTACGGCCATTGCCGCCCTGTACCGCCCTTATACCGCTTTGGGACTCGGAGAAGTGAACCAAAGGACTTTCGGGAGGCTTTTCGGAGGCATACTTAACATAATAATCGCCTCATTTATTATCGTTCGGGGAGGCTTTTTGTTCCGAACTCTGGCGGAGGCCTTGCGTCTCTTGGAAACGGACAATGCCTCCGTGGAATACCTTGCCGCGTTTATACTTGTACCTGTGGCGGTGTGCGCCCTAAAGGGATTTAACGCCAATGTAAACCTTGCCGTAATAATAATCCCTTTTGCGGTAATTTCCGTAACGGCCTTGGCTTTTGCGCTTATACCGCACTACCGCATGAACAATCTCGCCCCCGTGCTGGGAGAGGGAGCTTATGAAATAATAAAAACCTCAATGTTTAAAATGGGCGGATATTTTGAGATACTTTTTATGCTGATTTTTTCAAAGTATCTGAAAAGCGGTAAGGCTTTCAAGAAAAGCGGCCTGCTGGGAATCGGCGCAATAGCTGTTACGGTTACCGTATTCACCCTTATATACTGCGCTTCCATTCCCTATCCCGCCTCAAAATATTTTTTCTTTCCGCTTTATCAGCTCACAAGGCTGGTAAAGGCCGGAGCGTTTATGCAAAGGCTGGAGCCGCTGGCGGTGTTCGTCTGGGCAGGTATAGCGCTGTGCGCCCTTACTACCGTTACAATCGGAGCCTGCGACCTGTTTAAGTCCGCCGCCGGAGAAAAATATTCCTCGCCCTTCGTACCCTTGACTCTTATGATAATGTTTTTCATCGGAGTCATTCCCAAGTCGGAGGCAGCCGTATATGAAAGCTATCGCGTAGTCCTCAATTTAAGCCACTATTTCTATATTGCCGCCATATTTATAATACTACTCACCGCAAGGGGGCGTAAAATTGAAAAAGCTTAGCATAATCTCAGCCGTTATATTTCTTCTAAGCGGCTGTACGCACTATGTGGAGGTAAACGATAAAAGCTTCGTAATCGCAATGGGAATAGATAAAGGGAAAAACGACCTTCTTAAGGTAAGCTTCCTGTTTACCGCCCCGGATTCCGGCGGCGCGGAGGATAGCGGCGAAAAGGAAAAATCCAAGGATATCGTCACGGTGGAAGCTCCCACGGTCTACAGCGCGCTCAGGCTTATCAACACCTTCAAAAGCAAAAAAATCGATATCTCCCACACAAAGCTCATAATTTTTTCCGAGGAAATCGCGAAAAAAGGCATAAACGGCTATGTGACCGACTTCGTAAACACCCGCGGCTTCCGCCCAAGTATATATCTATGCGTTTGCCAAAGCGACGCCGAGGACTTTTTCAACAGCATTGAGCCTAAGCAGGATATATTTATAGAAAGATATATAGAGCATCTTTTCGGAAAGGTCACCAACAACAGCGTCAACGAAGCCTACCTTTACAATGCGTATTTTAATATGTGCGCCGCGAGCGGCGGCGCTCTCCTGCCCCTTGTTGGCATTTCCGAGAAAGACGCTCCGGACAAGGCCGAAAATATATTTGAGAATGTTCTTCCGGACGATTTTTCTATCAACTACACCGCCGAGGAAATTCCCATAGAAGGTAAAAAATCCGCCGTGCTGTGCGGATACGCTGCCTTTAGCCGCGGCAAAATGACAGGGGAGCTGGGCTTTATGGAAAGCGAGCTTGTGCGCATGGTAAAGAAAAATATGCCTTCCGGCGAATTCAGCGTGTTTTACCCGGACAAAGGGGAATATATAAGTATAAACCTCCGCCAGAACAGCGCTCCCTCAATCAAGGTACGCACAGGCGGGCAGGCCGAAATCGACATAGACGTACTTCTTTGGTGCGAATTTACGGGGGTAAGCTCCCTTTCCTCCTCTTCGGATTACAGCGGCTTCATTGATTATGTAAACTCCGTATTCACCCAAAAGCTTTCTAAGCTCATGGAAAGAACTCAAACGGAATTTCGGGCCGACGTGCTGAACTTAGGCAGCTTCGGCAAGCAAAATTTTCTCACAAACAGCAGCTGGTCCTCTTACGGCTGGGACGAAAAATATCCTTCCGCGCTAATAGTTCCAAGCGTCACCATAATCATGGACGATTTCGGGGAAATACGCCGCTCTCCAAAAAAGTCGGACGGCTAAGGCATTGCGCGTCATATGTAAATTTCCGTATTGAAGGGAGGGCAAATCTTTGAACTTTCAGGTATATGCTGTTCTGGCCGTTTACGCCGTCACGGTTATAAGAAGCTTTTCCTTCGGCGTATACGGCCTAAGGAATAAAAACTCCGCCCTTTTCGCGGTAATCCTTTTGGAAATAGCTGTCAGCGGCATTTTGCTTTTTGAATATTTACGCGCCACAATATAACCTACGCGCGGGATGTCCCCCCTCCGGCCGCAATCGTTCGCAAGCTCCGTTCCAAGCAAGCTTGACGCAGGTTGCTCTAATTTAAAAATATATATTGCAAAACTCGGAAAATCATGGTATGATAGAATTAGGATTCGAAGGGAAGCCGGAACTGTCTTTCCTTTATGATTCCAATTCTGATTAAAAAAGGAGTTTTGCGCAATGGATGCTAAAAAAGAGTTTTGGTTTATCACCGGCGGACAACACCTTTACGGTACCGACGCCTTTGCTGAGATGAATGACCACAGCAAAAAAATATCCGACCACCTTTCCTCCAAGCTGCCCTATAAGGTAATTTCCAAGGGGCTTGTTACCCTTCCGGAGGAAATATCCAAAATAGTTGCCGAAGCCAACTATGACGACAGCTGTATCGGCGTCATTTTCTGGATGCACGTGTTCTCTCCGTCAAAGATGTGGATTGCGGGGCTTAAAGCCCTGCAAAAGCCCATGCTTCACCTTCATACCCAGTTTAACCGGGAAATTCCTTGGGAAACAATAGACATGGACTTTATGAATCTGAACCAGTCCGCCCACGGCGACCGCGAACACGGCTTCATCGCAAGCCGAATGGGGCTTCGCCGCAAGGTTGTTGTGGGCCACTGGCAGAACGAAGATGTAATTGAAAAAATCGACGTATGGCAGAGAGCCGCCGCCGCGTGGGATTTCAGCAACAGCCTGAAGGTTGCCCGTTTTGGCGACAATATGCGTCAGGTTGCCGTTACCGAAGGCGACAAGGTTGAAGCTCAGATTAAATTCGGCTGGGAGGTAAACGGCTACGGCATGGGTGATCTCGCGGAGGTCATAAACGCTGTGACCGACGAGGAGATAGAAGCCCGTCTTAAGCAGTACCTTGAAAGATACGAAATGAATACCGACAATCGTGAATCCGTCCGCATACAGGCCAAGTACGAGGTGGGAATGCGCAAATTCCTTGACGATTTGGGCTGCAAGGCCTTTACCACCACCTTTGAGGATCTTCACGGTCTGCGTCAGCTTCCCGGTCTTGCCGTGCAGAATATGCTAATGGACGGCTTCGGCTTCGGCGCCGAGGGCGACTGGAAAACCTCCGCTCTCACCGCCGTTATGAAGTATATGGCACAGGGCTTAAAGGGCGGCACAGCCTTTATGGAGGACTATACATACCACCTTGAAAAGGGAAAGGAAATGGTTCTCGGCGCTCATATGCTGGAGGTATGCCCCACTATCGCCGAAGAAAAGCCCAAAATTGAGGTGCATCCCTTAGGCATAGGCGGCAAAGAGGATCCGGCTCGCCTTGTTTTCAACGGGCAGCAGGGGCGCGCCGTTGCCGCAACCATAATCGACATGGGCGACCGCTTCAGAATGATAGTTTCCACAATGGAGCTTATGAAGATAAAGAAAAAAATGCCTATGCTTCCGGTGGCAAGAGTGCTGTGGAAGCCCCTTCCCGACCTTGCGACCTCGGCGCAAGCGTGGATTCTGGCCGGCGGAGCTCACCACACCTGCCTTTCCAACGCCTTAACGGCGGAGCATCTTAAGGATTTTGCCGAAATCGCCGGAATTGAGTGCGTTGTAATTGACGAAAATACCGATATCGACCAATTCAAAAAGGAACTGCTCTACAACGATGTGGCGTATAAGCTAAACGTCAGATAAACGAAGGATTTTAAATCGGAGCAACGCTCCATCAAGCTTGATTGAAACGGAGCTTGCGATAGATTGCGATCGGCGGGGCATCCGCGCGTAGGTTATATATTTCGAAATAAATATAAGGCAAATTAATACCGCTTCTCGATTAAAGGATTTAATTAAGAAGCGGTGTAAAGCATAAAATCCGGCGCACATATCGCCGGATTTTATGCTTTCGGCAAAATGTTTTTCTTTGAGCTTTTCCCCTCAACGCACGGGTTGTCGGCAAGCCAAAGGGGGCTGTTCATTTCGAACAGCCCCCTTTAATTATTGCGCTATCTATTAAAGAATTTCGTCGGAAACAACAATAGCGCTTTTCTCTGCATCCTCGTCATAAGCATCTTCAGTCACGGCATTTTCTATATATACATCTTCAACCGTAACCTCCTCGGTATCCGCTTCAAGATTTTCATAGTAGTCGGAATAAATGCTTGAGTAAAGATCCTTCTGCTCCTGAGTGAAGTCTTCAGGCTCATACAGGATATAGCTTTCCGCAACACGGCAGCCAATCGTGCCGCTGTTGCCGTTCTTTCTTACAAGCACAAGCTGATTTTCCGCGAGAGCGCCGTTGCCCACATTTTCAACGCCGATGATATAGCCCTTGCTGTCGTAATTGAATCTGTAGCATTCGCCCTCAATCGGCTCCTCTGTAAGATTATCGCTGCTGCTGCCGATATTAAGGTCAAATACGGAGAAGTATTTCATCGTATCTATTTCTGTGACACGTCCCACAAGGTAACGCTGTACCAGCCTGTAGTCATGATAGCTGGAGTTAGCCCACAGCTCGGTCTTTCCGGGATTTACCAAATACCTCTTATCCTTAATCTTCTCGCCGTCTTCTTCGCCGGGCTTAGCGTCGTTCCATGTGTTGTCATAGAATATAGAGGTTATTGCCGTAATCTTATTGCTTGTGGTGCAGAAATTAACCATGTCGCCTCTGCGCCAGAAGGTAGAAACACCGTCGCGGTACATAAGAGTCTTTGAGTCCTCATGGAAGTCGCTTGTCTTGGACTGACCGCCCTCCCAGTATACAAGGCGGTAGTTTATGTCGCCGTCGCTGTTAACGAATTCCACAACCCTGTCAACGACTTTTATCTTATCATACATACAGTACCTTGACATATCCGTATTCCAAGAAGAACTCGATTCTGTGTCGTAGTTGTCATAGAACACAGCGAAGTCAGCGTACATCTTGTTATCAATATAATAGAAGTAGCAAGTGTACCAATAGAAATCTTCGTTGTTATAGCAGGAGCTTGCCTGTCTTATACCGTAAATCTGGCTGTCGTCGGTCTTTGTATAGTTATCGGACGATGTAAAGATTACAGTATTATCGGTTACATAAGACCTTTTATCGCTGATATGGAACGCACGGTACTTCGTGGAATAGTAGAAAGAGTTTTCGGAAGCGCTTCTGCTTTCAACGTTAAGCTCGGCATTTTCTGCCGCAAGAGTTCCGTGAGTTGCCGTAGCGGTTACTATTTCGCTGACCTTGCCTTCCTTATTAAGTCTGAAAAGTATGCCGGCCTTGGAGGGATCGGCTATAATTTTATCAGCCTTGGAGGAATCGCTGTGCTTTCCGAAAAGAGGCGAGGTTTCGTCGGAGATTAAGGCAAATACCGCTTTTCCCGAAAGTGTTTCGCCGTTAAGCTTAACCTTGCTTGCGAGGCTGTAAATGCCAAAGCTGCCGTCGGTTTTCATAATTTTGATTTTTTCGCCGCCGCCGGCAAGGCCGCCGTTATTATAAGAGATAAACAGACCGATGTTTTTGCTCAGCTTTGCTTCGCCGTCGAAGCCGGCAATCTTGCCGTCATGGGTGAGGAAGAACGTGCCGTTATCTCCCAAAGAAAGCTCATACTGTTCGGCCACATAGCTTACGGAATCGTAATCCTTGCCGTTGATTGTGTAAAGTCCGTCCTCGGTAATGCTTTCAATGCTTCCGGTAACACTGTCGTTGGAAACTATTACCGTTCTCACCGTCTGGCCTTCGTCGCGGCTCATCGCCACACTTACAACGCTGTTTTTCACAATATTGCTAAAGGGAACCTTATTGCCGTTGCCGTCAATGATTCTAACCGTATAGTCGTCGTCCGATTCGTCAGCCTTGAAGGAACGTGTTCCCGTGCTGTAAACAGAGGTAATATTTCCGCTCGTTTCAGAGGAATTCATAACAAGCATAATATCGTAATCCAAAACATCCACAATATCATACTTACCGTCGTTGTCGTTATCTACAAGGGTTATCTGACCGTACTCGGGAGCAAGGTCGGAAACCGTGTAATCTAAAAGCGCGACGCCGTTATAGATTACAAGAGGCGTTGTTGATGTTTTTACGCTTCTTGTGGTCTTATCGGAGGATGTTCTCCAATATTCAAAAACGTATTTCGAGTTTGAAAGAGTGACATTTTCGATATTGGAAGCGTCAATCTTAATATAGTCGTTCTTGCCGGATTCAATCTTGAAGGAAATAACCGTTCTGTTATCGCTTCTGTCATCATCCAAGGCGTATAGGGTAACATAATATCCGATATAATCCGCGATGCCTGTGGAACCTGTGTTAAATATTTCGCCTGAGCTGTCGCCGATACGAACCTGACCCTCCTTAAGGGTTGACTCGCCGGTAAGACTTGTGCGGTCGTTTTCAACAACAAGGCCTCTGACCTTTTCAACGTCAAAATATGTGTTGAGTATATTGTTGCCGTCCGTCACCTGATAGGTAACCTCTGTTCCGGTACCGGCATAAATATCCTCCTCCATTATGTTTACCGTAAGAGAATTATAAACAATCTTTGCAACGTCTCCTCTGGTGATGTACGCGCCCATCGTAAGGCCTACGCCGGAGGTTATCTTAAGCTTTTGAGCCATCGAAAGATATCCGGAAGGATATCCGCCGTTGATTTCGCAGTAATAGTCATAGCCGAGAGTCGCGACAACCATCTTAATGGCCTGCTCGTAAGTTATAGACTCGTCGGGATAGAAGTTGCCGTCCTCATTACCGTCGACAATGCCCAAGCTGCGGGCATAGGCAACAGCCGCCGCCGCCCAGTGGCCGTCCATATCCTTATACTGAACCTCTTCAATGGAAGCGTCGTCGCCGTAATCAAAGATTCCTCTCATACGCACGCATATAACCGCCATTTCGGCTCTTGTAATTGTATTGTAGGGGTGGAAGTTTCCGTCCGTATAGCCGCTCATTATATTCAGCGACCGAAGTATGGCAACCGGAGTTTCATAGTTTGTGCCGTCAACGTCCGCATAGCCTGTTTCACCTGTGGCCGCCAAAGCCGCAGGCATCACCGCCATGAGCATTGTCAGAGCCACAATTAAACTCAGTACTCTTTTCATGCTGTGTTAAACCCTCTTTCCTTATTTTATATGACCCTTGATATTGTAGATCACAACAGCCGCCTGCGCTCTCGATGCTCCCGACTTGGGATTGAAAGCGCCGTTATCTCCGCTTAAGATTCCGTTATCGCTGAGAATCTGCACAGCCTCAGCCGCATAGGAAGCTATGGAGTCCGCGTCAGAATAAGCCGAGGTATTCGTCTTGTTCAAATTAATTCCCGACATAACAGCCGCCCGGTATACCAGCGTTGCCATTTCCTCGCGTGTAACATCATCGCCGATACCGAATTCCCCGTCGCCTCTGCCGTTGGTTATTCCGGCCTTTTCCGCGCTCGCAATGTACATATAGTACCATGCGTTCTTATCGGTCACATCCGTAAAAGACGACTCCGCCTTTACGTCGGCAAGGTTGAACACATTCACAAGAAGCTTCATAAATTCTTCTCTCTTAAGAGTTCTCGCGGGTTCAAACTTTTTGTTGCCGGTGCCGCTTATTATGTTATCCTTTGTAAGATCGAGAATTGCCGCGTAAGCCCAATCATAGCCGGTAACATCATCGTAGTATTCCGTTACAAGCACTTTCTTGTCAAGAGGGTCATCGCGAACAAGGGCGGAATCGATTGTAGCCACAACCTTCTTGTTCTTATCGCTGCCGGAGGAGCTGCTGCCGGAGGAGCTGCTTCCGCTGTTTTTCTTTGTATATTCCTCGTAATCACTCTTGGCCTGCTTGCAGGAGTCTGTCCACGCCTCTTTAAATTCTTCAAGCGTATAAACCGGAGTATTTGTGCGCAGAGCTGTGCACAGGTACTCGTTAAGCTTGGTTTTGCTTGTCATTTCCTTTATTTCGTCCTCGTCAATGCCGAAGAACTCATTGTTTTGGGAAATATATGTGGGCATACTAAGATATGACGTTTCGTTAAAGCGAGCCAGATAAAGGGCGTCGTCCATAGATTCCGCGATATCGGAAGCGTAAACAATCTCCTTCTGAGCTTGAAGGGTCTTTACGAACGTCTCCTCGTCGGAAAGCTTTACATAGCGGGAATCCTTAAGATTAAGGCCGGCCATATCATTATACAGCTTAACCGTTTCAAAGGCGTTGGTATAGCCCGAGCTGTCCGAAGCAGTAACCACCGAGGCCACAAGGAGAGCCTCCTTGGACGCTTCACCGAAGTCCGCGATTTCCATTCCGTCGGGATAGCGTTCGTCTCTGTACTTTATAAGCAGCTCGGCATATTTAAGCTTCGCTTCGCTGTCCATTTTCTTGTAAATCGAAGAATTTGCCCCAGCCGCATCAAGAGCGGAAGGAATCTTGTCGATTACGGTCACAATATCGGCGGCGGTCGCATCCTTGCTGTTCACCGAATTCAAAAGCGCGGTTCTGTCACTGTAGCCAAGGTAAGAAAAGGTAACCGATTCCGTATTGGGAACAGCGTTGTTGCCCACCGTGACCTTATAAGTGCCTGTACGTATCTTGTCGGGCATTTCGATTTTTATTGTAAATTCGCCGGGCGTATCAGCGCTGCTGTCGGCGGTTACGCCGTAGCCAATCGCTATTACGTTATTGTTGTAGTCCTCGGCCGTGCTGAGATTGTCCACATTCGCGCTGACATTCGACACAAGCGCAAGCATATGCATCTCCTTGGTTCCGTTCTCAAGGACGCCCGTAACCGTAACCGTTCCGCCCAGCACGGAGGCTTCAAGCTCTCTTACGGCGACATCCGCCGCCATTACTGTCGGGACAGCCGATAAAAGCATAAGCGCTGCCGCGAAAACCGACAAAATTTTCTTTGAAATACTGTTCTTTTTCATTTCTCAAATCCGTCCTTTCCGCACGCGTCAGTTTTGATGCCCTTTGCCGTTCATAACAAAGGGATTGCTGTCCGAAGGAATACCGAACAATCCGAAGGGATTGCCTTGCTCGGTAACATAAGATATAAAGGAATACCTTGACATATCCGCATCGGATGGAACCGATATCTCCAAGTATATTTCACCGGCCTTAGGTTCCAGAGTGCCGCCCACAAGACTGCCGGCGGAGCTTATCTGATCATAGGTGTATATTTTTTCCAGCTTGTCGTCCTTCATTACGGCAACAACGCCCGTAATGTTATATCTGTAGGGAGTCTTGTTGGCGTAGGAAATTACAAAGTAGTAATCTCCTCCCTCGGGAATTTCGTCCTCGTATATGTCGAAGGTATCCATATTAACGGCATAACCTCCTTCAACGGTTATTGTCTCGTCAACCTCTTCGACTTCATAGAGCACCATGTCGTCAATGTTTAAGGCTCCGGAGCCTGTAAGCTTGAAGTAGTTGGAAAACCTCGTTGTATCGCCGCACTGGTACACAACGAAAATCTGCTGCCAGCCGCCGGTTATTTCAATGTCGCGGCCTATTTCAATATAATAGTTGCCGCCCGAGTCAAAGTTGGCCTGAGTTCCGGCAATATGTCTGTAGCTGTTATCAAAGTTTGCGTCGCCGTCAAATTTTACCCAGCAGGAATACACATAGGTTTTGCCCATTGTCTGCTCGTAGCGGTATATCCAGTTTGCTCCCTCGTTTGCGATACGCAAGCCGTAATTGCCCGTGTGAGCGGAGCCTGCGGCCCATGAATATTCGGCGCCGGTAAGAATCATTACGTTGGTGCTGTCGCTGTATGTCGTGGTAATTGCGGGCTGGCTTTCAAAATTACCGTTTACAATAAGGTTTGAAGCCCCATCGGGAATTTTGTACATCTTGCCGTCATAGGTTATGATGTTGCCCGGAACCACATTCTGGCCTTCCTCGTCGTCGGCCAGCACGGTTACCTCGTCCTCAGCTTCAAGAACATCCGCCGCAAAGGGGTTAAAGTCCTCGTCAATCTGAACTTCCTCAATTGCGGTCTCATCATTGTCGAGCAGCTCTTCAAAGTCGTCAAACTGCACCTCAAAGCCGGGGTCATCCGCTATGGCGGCCATGGCAAAGGCATTGAGCGCAAGGCTGAGAGCCAGAACAATCATGAGCACTTTCGATTTGTTACCTTTTCTCACTTAAGGTCCCTCCTATTATTGATACAAATTTTAAATGAGTTTATAAAGCGTTCACACTATATACATATTTTACAGTAAAATCTTACAAATTGCAAGACCAAATTTTAAAATTTAATGTTAAATATGTGTAACAACGCTATAATATACGTTTATTATACAATACAAAAACAAATATGTAAATAATGATTTTGCTTTTTATGAACAAATTGTTAGAATTGTACAATTATCTTGCGTTATTTTTGTGCAAAAACACAACAGTTTTTGTTTATGAATTTTGAAAATTTTTTCCTTAAACTGAAAATTTTATATAAAAACCGTTGTTTTGTTCAATTATTTTTCCATTATTGGGCTTCATATGCAGCTTTATGAAATCCTTCAATAATTTACATGGAGATTTTCGGAAACTTTTATGTTACTATATTGTTACGGCACACAGCCGAATAACAAATCAAAGCTTCTGAAAGGAGAACAACCATGAAAAGAAAACAACTGATATCCGTATTCGCGGCCTTCGCCCTGCTGAGTCAGAACGCTCTCGGTGCGGTTCATACCGCCGTCAAGGGAGACACCTACTGGCTCATAGCTCAAAAATACGGCGTAAGCCTGTCCGCCCTGCTTAACGCGAACGGAGCCGACGAAA
>CAZKBV010000016.1:19770-27128 GCA_964551215.1 uncultured Oscillospiraceae bacterium
TAAGCCTGTCCGCCCTGCTTAACGCGAACGGAGCCGACGAAAGCTCCGTCCTCTACGTCGGCGATAAGGTTATTATCCCCTCCGACGAAGGAACCGTTCATACCGTCGTCAAGGGGGACACATACTGGCTCATAGCCCAAAAATACGGCGTAAGCCTGTCCGCCCTGCTTAACGCGAACGGAGCCGACGAAAGCTCCGTCCTCTATGTCGGCGACAAGGTTATTATCCCCTCCGGCGGATCCTCGGCTTCCGAAAATAACAGTTCCGCTTCGGAGCCTTACATTACATATACCACTCACACCGTAAAAAGCGGCGACACCCTTTGGAACATAGCAATCCAATACGGCATACCCTTCGACGAGCTTCTTGAGGTTAACGGTCTGAGCGAAAACAGCTCCGTTCAGATCGGAAAAGTGCTGACAATACCCGTTCATCACGTTCCCGTAAAAGCCACGCCGTCCTCGGCCTACGGAGAGCTGCTGGACTGGTGGAGCGAGGCTCAGTACGTCGTCCCCATAGGCGCGGTATTTACCGTTTATGATTTCTATACCGGAAAATCCTTTACCGCAAAGCGCACAATAGGCTCCGGCCATGCGGACTGCGAGCCGTTGACCGCCGACGACACCGCCGCAATGAAGGAAATATGGGGCGGCAGCTTCAACTGGAGCAAGCGCCCTGTACTCATTATAATCAACGGGCGCAAAATTGCCGCAAGCGCCGCCGGAATGCTTCACGCCGGCAACGAATGGGCCGAGGGCGGCGTGTGGACCGATTGGCGCAGCGACAATTACGGAGCCGGCATAAACTACGACTACGTAAAGGGCAACAACGCCAGCGGCCACTTTGACATTCATTTCTACAATTCCATCAAGCATGTTGACGGCAATACCGACTCAACCCATCAGGCCAATATAATGATTGCCGCAGGGAAATAACCTACGGCAGGATTCTGACAACAGCGCCTACGGGCGCTATGTCAAAAAGGGCCTCCACATCCTCGTTAAACATGCGCACACAGCCGTTTGAGGCGTTCTTCCCTATGGAGGACGGGTCATTTGTTCCATGAATTCCGTATCCTCGCAGGCTCAGCCCCATCCAGCGGCTTCCGTAAGGGCCGCCGGGATTGACCTGTTTGTTAATTATGGTAAAAACACCTACAGGCGTGGGCGTTTCCTCCTTGCCCACAGCCACAACATACTGGCGGAACACTCTCCCTTTTTTATAAACGGTAAGCCTATGTGCGCCTATGTTTATAATAATTTCCACCGGCGAGGGAGCCAGCGGAATACATATTACCTCCCCTATTCTCAGGTTTTCCGGAATAAGGCCGGGGTTTGCCGTAAGGATATCCCTTGCCTCCACTTCAAAGGCGGCGGCGATGCTTCTGACAGTGTCGCCCCGCCTTATTACGTAGAAATTTTCCTCAGAGCATTTTGGAAGCTTGGGTATATCTTGGGAAACGCAAATTCTCTGCCCCGCCATAAGATTATACGGGTTCACGTTCGGGTTGGCCTCCGCAAGAGCCTCCGCCGCGGTATTAAACCGCGCGGCTATTTTTCGGAAGGTGTCCCCTTCCTGTACGGTATACGGTATTGAACCGAAGGGGCAGCCTCCCGGCACCGACTCCGAGGAGCGGACGCATATAACACTGCCTATCTGTAGGTTTTCAGGATCCGGATTTTCGTTTATTGCAAGTATTCTTTCAACGGTTGTACCCAGCCTTTCGGCAACAGACGCAAGAGTGTCTCCTTTTCTGATTGTGTAATATTCCAGACATTCCATAAAAACACCTCTGCATCATAATATGCGCAGAGGTCGTTTTTTGCCGTATTTTATTTTGCTCCTTCGGAGCGAAGCACCGCCGGAACGGTTTTAAATATAATAAACCAATCGTAAAAATAATTGCGGTTTTTTATGTATTCCATATCCATGTCCATCCATTCCCTAAAGCCCACATTGCTTCTTCCGCTGCACTGCCATACGCAGGTAAGCCCCGGCTTAACCTTAAGCCGCTGAATGTCGTAGGAGGTGTATTCCTCAACCTCGTTTTCCAGCGGCGGACGGGGGCCGACTATTGACATATCCCCCTTAAAAATATTAAAAAGCTGAGGAAGCTCATCGAGGCTGGTTCTTCTTATAATTTTGCCCACGGGGGTGACTCTCGGGTCGTTTTCCATTTTGAAAACAGGGCCGTCGGCTTCGTTCTTGCTCTGCAGCTCTGCCTTCTTAGCCTCGGCGTCAACGCACATTGAGCGGAATTTATACATTTTAAAGGGGATTCCGTCCCTGCCTATACGAGTTTGGGAAAACAGCGCCGGCCCTTTATCGCTTTTAACCGCTGTTGCCACAGCAGCCAGCAGCGGCGACAGCACCACAATAGCAAGCCCCGAGCAGACAATGTCTGTCGCTCTCTTAAAAAATTCGTATACCGGCTTTTTTTTGAACTCGAAGTCGTGAAGCTCACCGTTTTCCCTTATTTTCAAGGTTTCACCGTCCACAAGCCGATCTCCTTTCGCTTCAATCCAAGGAGCTTTATAACCTACGCGCGGACGTCCCCCCCGCATCGGCATTTCGAAATTAACCAAAGCTCCCTAAAGTAAAATTTTATTCACTTAACATATAGCATTTTAACATACTGTCAGGCAAAAGTCAATACCTAATTGTCTCCGCAATTAACATTTTATTCATTTTTAATTCATTAAAAGACAATTTTTGTCCTCTTCAAGCTCGTCCTTGCCGTAGGCGGCAACAGCCAAACGGTCACAGCGTTCGTTTTCCGGATGTCCGGCATGGCCCTTAACCCATACGTACTCCACCTTGTGGCGAGCCATCTGCGCCAGCAGGCGCTCCCACAGGTCAACGTTCAGCGCAGGCTTTCCGTCCGACTTTTTCCAGCCCTTTTTCCGCCATGAATACACCCATCCCTTTTCGACCGCGTCCACCAGATACTTGGAATCGCTGTAAAGCCGCACCCGGCAAGGCTCCTTAAGAGCCTCCAGCCCCTCTACGGCCGCCATAAGCTCCATTCGGTTGTTGGTGGTAAGACGAAACCCCCGAGAAAGAACCTTTTCGTTTCCGTTGTATTTAAGAACCGCGCCGTAGCCGCCTTTCCCCGGATTTCCGCTGCACGCTCCGTCGGTATATAGCTGTACCTCTTTCATTTTTCCTCCGCTCCTTTATTTTTCGCGTGTATTCATTATATATCCCCCGAAAATTATTGTCAAGATATTTTTCATGAACGCTTGAAAATCTGTCCGCAATGTGCTATGATAATAATTGGTTGGTTTTGCCGCCTCGGAAGCGGCAACGTCACGCAGGCTGTAAATTTTGTCAAAAAATGTTCCATTGTTTCGGGGTAATTATTTTCCCCTGTGGAAATAATAAATGCGAAACCATTAAGAAAGGATTGAACATTTTGAGACGTATTTTATTTATAGTTGTAGCAATTGCTCTGGCTCTCACCGCCTGCGGTGAAAACGCCGCCGATAACAGCGGCTCCGACGCCGCCAACCAAACCACCAACCAAAGCGGCGGAAACCAAAGCGATACCGATGACCGCGTTGACAATGCGGACGACGACCTTGACGACAGCCATACCGGCAGCGGAAACACCGCTTCGGGCGGCAAGAATGATAACGACGGCCTTATGGACGATGTGGGCGACGCTATGGACGACGCGGCGAACGGCGTCCATGATGCCGCCGAGGACATTGCGGACGGCGCGGAAAACGCGGTTGACTCCATGACCGGCGGCGGAAACAACGCCAACAACAACAGATAAAAAACGGGGCTGCTGCCCCTTACATATTTAAAAGGCAATTTTGAAAGGAATGATGATTCTGATGGAAAGAACCGTTCACAAGCTGAAAAAAGGCGTTGACCTTTATTTCATCAGTGACAAAAAGTTTAAAACCTACATGGCAAGCGTTTTGTTCCGCCGTCCCCTTAAACGGGAGGAGGCCACGTTGGCGTCGCTGCTTTCTCAGGTTTTAAGATGCTCCAACTCAATTTACAAAACCTCAAAGGAAATAAGCTCCGCCTTGGAGGAGCTTTTCGGCGCGTCTCTTTACTCCGGCGTCGGAAAGCGCGGCGAGGAGGAAATCCTTCGTGTGGCTGTCGAAGGCGTAAGCGACGAATTCCTGCCGTCCCCTGCCTTCGGAAAAACCGTGGAGCTGCTTTTTGCCACGGCGTTTAACGGGGGCAGCGAGAAATATGTCGAACAGGAAAAGAAAAACCTTGCCGACAGAATAAGAGGTCAGATAAACGACAAGCGCTATTATGCCATCAAACGTCTTAACGAAATTATGTTTGCGGAGGAGGCCTACGGCGTAAACACCTTGGGCTATGAGGAGGATTTGAAAAATATAACCTCCGGCGAGCTTTTTGATTTTTACTCCCTGCTAAAAAACACCTCAAACATAAGCATAGTATTTACGGGCAATTTTGACGAAGCCGCCGCCCTTAAGGCCGCCGAAAAAGCCGCCGAAGCCCTTCCCGAAAGAGAAGTCTTAAAAACCGAAACCGTTATAAAATCCGCCGTGGAAAAAGTGAAAAAAGTCACCGACCGCATGGACGTAACCCAAGGGAAGCTTTCCATAGGTATGCGCACCGGCATTGCGGGCAGCGACCCCCTCGTTTTCGCCCAGATGGTATTTTCGGGTATTTACGGCGCAGGCCCCAGCAGCAAGCTGTTTATGAACGTCCGTGAAAGGCTGAGCCTTTGCTATTACGCCTCCTCTTGGGCGGACAGAATGAAGGGCTGGCTTCGCGTAACCAGCGGCATTGAGTTTGAAAACTTCCAAAAGGCCTACGATGAAATCATAGCGCAGCTGGAGCTTATGAAAAAGGGCGAGTTTTCCGACAAGGATACGGACGTTGTCAAAAAGGAGCTTATAAATCAGTTCAGGAGCGCCGCCGACGGCGTTGAATCTCTTGAAGATTATTACACAACCCAGCTTTGCTTAGGTACGGATATGAGCATAGACGAAACCGCAAAAGCTATAGAAGAAGTAAGCCGCGAGGATATAATTAAGGTAGCGGAAAACGTTAAGTTGGACACCGTTTATTTCCTTACGGGAAAGGAGGAAGCATAAATGAAATTCGTAAAAACCCGCGACGAGCTTCTCCGCGATGAAATATATACAGGCGTCCACAAAAGCGGCCTTAAAGTAATCGTGCTTAAAAAGAATACCGAAAAAAGCTACGCCACCTTCAGCACAAAGTACGGCTCCATAAACACCGAATTTATAGTTCCCGGGGAAACGGAGGTCACAAAGGTCATCGACGGCGTAGCCCACTTTCTGGAGCACAAGGTGTTTGAACAGCCTGACGGAACCGACGCCTTTTCCCTGTTTAAGGGCGCAAACGTAAACGCCTTCACAAGCTTCGGCGTGACAAACTATCTTTTCAGCTGCACAGACTATTTTTACGAAAACCTGCGTATGCTCCTCAGCTATGTCCAAACCCCTTATTTCACGGAAAAGAACGTGGAAAAGGAAAAGGGTATAATCGCCCAAGAGGTGCGGATGTACGACGACGACGCGGAGCAGGTATGCTTCTATAACTGTCTGGAGGGGCTTTACAAGAACCACCCCGTACACACCAAAATCGCCGGCAGTGTGGAGGAGGTTATGAAAACCACTCCCGAGTTGCTGTATAAGTGCTATAACACTTTTTATCATCCCTCCAACATGGCTGTAATATGCGTGGGCAATCTTGATCCGGAAAAAATCGGCGATATTGTTGACGAGCTGATTACCAAGGAAAAGCCCGAATCCGAAATTCAGCAGGTGTTCCCCACGGAGCCGGAGGAGATTGTCTCCCCCGAAAGAGAAGCCTACTTTGAGGTTGCCATGCCGGAATTTACTCTGGGCTTTAAGGACAACGAGGTTGGCGGCGATATGCTAAAGCGTGATATTTTGACAAACGCGCTTATGCAGGTGCTTGTGGGCAGAAGCTCTCCCCTTTACGAGCGGCTTTACGAAAAGGGGCTTATTAACCGTAGCTTCGGCGGCGGCTACGACTATGAAACCAGCTTCGCCGCAGGCTTTATCAGCGGCGAAACCTCCGACCCCAAGACCGTGGCGGAGGCGGTGTTCGGGGAAATCGAACGGGTGAAAAAGGAAGGCATAGACCCCAAGGCATGGGAGCGGAGCATGAATGTGCTTTACGGGCGGTATATACGACTTATGGGCGGCGACGTTGAAAATATAGGCAACGAATATATGTTTGCTTACCATAGGGGTATTGACCTTTGCTCCTATCCGGCAGTGTGGAAAACCGTCACTTTAGACGACGCGGCAGAACGGCTCAACACGCTTTTCCGTCGGGACAGAAGCTGTCTAAGCATTGTTTATCCGAAAAAGTAAAATAGAAAAAGCAAATATATACGAAATGGGTGGCGGATATTATTCGCCACCCATATTTAAATATTCATAACCTACGCGCGGATGTCCCCCCGCGCCGGTTGCAATCTATCGCAAGCTCTGTTTCAAGCAAGCTAAGTGGAGCGGCTCCGATTTAAATTCGGTTTCGTTAACCGTTTTTTCCCCGTCCTTCACACGCCCGCTTCAAAGTTACCACATCCGCCTTTTCCGAATACCTCGCAAGAGCGTAAAGCGCCTCATCTAAGACCTTTATTTTAACAGGTTCATACACAGGGTCTTCCGGAAAGCTGTCCGGCTCGTCCACGGCGGCGTGACCGGCAAACACAAGATTTTTGCCGTCCCTTATCGCTTCGTCCACGGCCTTGATAAAATCCGCCGCCACGCAGTCGGTTTTAATGTCAAAGCGGCGGGAATTAAAGAGGGTGTTCCTCGTTTCAATAAAATACTCCCGAGCAATTTCAAGGCTTCTGTCGTCATATAAATGATAGGGAAAAGCGAAGGTTTGCGGCTTTAGACTTAAATACCTTTCCGTTGCGGAAACGGATTTTTCCATATTCTCTCTCTGTTCTTCCTCGCTCAGCTTAAGAAAATTGACATGAGTAAAGCCGTGGCTTCCAATTTCAAAGCCTTTTTTCGTCAGGCTCATGTATTCATCGGCAAAATCCCGTTCAAAATTTTCCTCTCCGGAAATGGGATAAAATGTACACAGGTACCCGTACTTTTCAAAAAGTGGGGCTATAAGCCTTGTGTGCCTATGAAAATTGTCGTCCCATGTAAAGCAGATATTTATTTTATCATTCACTGTGTATCGCCTCATCCGTATTTTTTTCCATATTCTTTCTTGCATAGGCTTTTCACGCCGGAAAAGGCTCCCGAAACCGAGCCTTTTCCGGCGGAATCAAGAGCCTTCCTTTGCGGGTTCAAAGAGGCCGCTTTACCTCTTTTTTATTTTTATTTTGATTAATAAAGCTT
>CAZKBV010000017.1:0-26216 GCA_964551215.1 uncultured Oscillospiraceae bacterium
TATCGCAAGCTCCACTCCTTGCAAGCAAAGTGGAGCGTTGCTCCGATTTAAACGCAAAGACTCCCCTTATGTTTCGTCCGCCGCAAGCTCCGTTCTAAGTCGGCTTTGGGGAAGCTCTCGTATTTAAAAATCACCTCTAAAGCCCGCCTTTTCTTTTTTAAACGGGCTTTTAGAGCCGCCCGTCAAAGGAGGGCTGTTATGAATACCGCGGTTTTTATGCTTCTGCTTAAAAGTGCGTCCATGACGCTGAAAATGTTCGCCGTGACGCTTGTGTTCGCGATTCCGCTGGGGCTTGTTGTGGCGGCTATGCGTATGAGCAGAATCCGGATTTTTAACATTCCGGCAAGAATTTTCGTTACCGTGCTTCGGGGAACGCCGTTGATGCTCCAGATAATGTTTGTTTTTTACGCTCCGGGGCTTATACGGGCCATAAATTTCAGCTGGAACGGAAACAGGGTTCTGGCGGCGGCGGTGGCTCTTATAATAAACTACGCCGCGTACTATTGCGAAATTTTCCGAGGCGGCATAGAAGGAATCCCCGTTGGGCAGAGAGAAGCCGGCAAGGTGCTGGGGCTAAGTAAAATGCAGACATTTTTCATAATTATAATGCCTCAGGTTGTCAAGAGGGTGCTTCCTCCTTTGAGCAACGAAATTGCCAGTCTCGTAAAGGACACCTCCCTCATACAGGTGCTTGGCATTACCGAGCTTATGATAACGGCAAAGAAGCAGGCCTCCGCCAACGTCAGCATACTGCCCTACGCGGTGGCGGCTCTGTTTTATCTGGCAATCAATTCAATCGTTTTGCATATTATGGCTTACTTTGAAAAGAAGCTCAACTATTACCGTTAGGAGGGGAGCGTTACGGAAACTGTATTAAGCGTCAGGAACCTAAAAAAGAACTTCGGCTCCCTTGAGGTTTTGAAGGACATTTCCTTTGATTTGCAAAAGGGGAACGTAATAAGTATTCTCGGCCCTTCCGGCAGCGGAAAATCCACCCTTTTAAGGTGTCTTACCCAGCTTGAAACCATAGATGACGGCGTTGTAACCATATGCGGAGACACTCTGTTCGCCGACGGGAAATACGCTCCGAAGCGGCAGCTTGGGAGCATAACCCTGAAAATCGGGCTGGTTTTTCAGAATTTTAACCTGTTTCCCCATATGTCCGTAATGGATAATATTATAACCGCTCCCATAAGGGTGAAAAAGATTCCACAAGAGGCGGCAAAAGAAACCGCCCGAGAGCTTCTGGGGAGAATCGGCCTTTCCGACAAGGCGGACTGTTACCCCTACCAGCTCAGCGGCGGACAGCAGCAGCGTGTGGCCATAGCCAGAGCTTTGGCGCTGGAGCCGGAGGTGCTTTTCTTTGACGAGCCAACCTCCGCCCTTGATCCCGAGCTGACAGGGGAAGTGCTTAAGGTTATCCGTTCATTGGCGGACAGACACATGACCATGATAATAGTAACTCACGAAATGAATTTTGCCCGAAGCGTAAGCGACAGGATAATTTTTATGGAAAACGGCATAATTGCCGAGGAAGGCGCTCCGGAGGAGCTGTTTAACAATCCGAAAAACGAACGCACAAGGGAATTTCTTGCGCACGTTTTGGAGAATTAAAAAAATTCATCAAAAAAATCAAAATTTGTCTTGATTAGTTTTAAATACTGTGGTATACTAAAATTATTAAAGTGTAGCTCTAAAAGCCGTTTTGAAAAGAAAAAACGAGCATGGCCCGCGAAAAAGGGCAAACCGGATAGGCAGGGGCTTGCCGCCTTGCGAAGGGGTTCGGCGCGGCATAGGCGGCGCGTTATGGGCGTTTTTTCTCAAACAAGGTTTAGGGTTGACCTAATAATCAAATGGAGGGTTTAACTATGGACGAACGTGAAACAAGACCGGCTCGCGCAGCAAGAAGCAGCAAGAAGCAGCAAAAAACCACTCTTCTTGCGGTTATTGCCATTGTTTTGCTTTTAATCGGAGGCCTTATCGGCGGCGCAATACAGAGCGGAAAAGCCAAAAAGGCAAAGAACGAGCTTGAAAAGGCCACGGCTGAATTTAATAATCAAATAACCGTGTACGAGGAAAAAATTGCCGCGTATGAAGCTGAAATTGCGGCAAAGCAACAGCAGATTGATGAAATGGGCAGCGCGGAGGTCAATCCCGAAGAGGAGCCGACCGAGGCGCCGGAGGATAACTATACCGACGATGAGCCTGAAAACACAAGCTCCGGCGGATGGTTCGGCAAGCTCATAATCATATTCATTCTTGTGGTTCTTGTGGTAGCCGCTCTTTTCGTGGCAATCAACGCCTTTACGAAAAATCGTGACGACGACGAGGACGACGATGATTATGATGATGAAGACGACGATGAGGATTATGACGACGACGATTACGACTACGACGATGATTACGACGCGGATGACGAGGACGACGACGAGTAACGGACAGGCGTAATATGCGCCGCTACCTTGCGACGGCGAAAATTTAATTGTTTACATACCGCGCTTTTTCGGCTCAGGCCGGCAAAGCGCGGCTAAGTCCCCCGGCAAAACCGGGGGATTTTCGGTATAACCCGCGCGCGTATTCTCCGCCGCCTCAGAGACGGGCGGCAATCCGCGCTTTGGGAAGGGGGTCTTTAAAATGCTGACCGTACCGGGAAAATATATCGGTCCGGACCAAGAGGAATACTCAATGCTTATAACGGCTTCCGACGGCCAAACAGGCGAAAAGACCGTTTTATACCGCCATAGCGGCGGCGGCCGATTTTACAGTCTTTCTATCGAGGAATGGAACCGTAAGTTTACTCCCGTGGAGGAAGCGGCCTTAAAACAGCACCTTGCCGAAAACGACCCCACCGACATTGAACGCCGCTTTCTTGAACTGTTTTCCGGAAGGGAAACCGTATATACCATCCACTGGAAAAACGCCTTCGCTTCGGAGGGCTATAACTACGCCTGCGCAAACAGCGGCATTGCCGACGGCTGTATGGCGGGAACGGATAGCTGCAAGAACTGCCGCCAAGGAAAATTTAAGGCTTACGGTCTTGGAGCCGTGCGGGATCAGCTTTCCGGCGCGGTCACAGCGGGCGTTTTTCCGGTAAGCCGTGACGGAAGGTGCAGTTTTGCGGTAATTGAGGCAAAAACGAAAGCTCAGGCCCGGGCGCTTTTAAGCGTCTGCCGCGAAAAGGATATTCCCGCGTATTGCGAAATGTTTCGCGGCGGCTTCCGCGTTTGGTTTTTCTTTGCCTCTCCCGTGGCGGCAAAGTCGGCGGCGTCTTTGGGAAACTGCGTTATTACTGCCGCGATGAACGTTTCTCCATGCGTAACTTTTGAGCTTTACGACGCTGTTTCCCCGAAATGCAGGGATATTGCCGAAGGCTCTTTCGGGAAGCCCGTAATTCTTCCGCTATGCAAATCAAAGAGGTTTTCCTCCTGCTTTATCGGGGAGGACTTTAAGCCCCTGCCCTACGGCGACGGGGCGATTATCGGCTTCCGCACCTTAACAAAAGGCTATCTTGCCGACAGGCTGAACGAGCTGGGCAATGTCGATACGGGGCGTTTTAACTTGACCGCAAGGCAGCGGCTCGACGCCTGCGAGTTCCCCGCTACGCTTAATATAACCGCAGAGGCCATGCTGAAAATAGACAAGACGGACATTCCGGCCAAGACTCTTTCGGTTCTTCGCCGTATGTGCGCCTTTAAGGCTCCGGATGCCGCCGAGGAAGAATTTGCCCCCTCGGCGCCTGTGATAAATCAATGCTTCACGGAAACCGAACGGGAGATGTTTCTCCCGAGGGGAGTATTTGAGGATTTAAAGGCCCTGCTGAAGCTTTCCTCCGCCGAATACACCTTTACGGACAAACGCACAAAGGGCCGGAATCTGTTTTTCGGTTTTAATAAGCCCCTAAGCGGCAGCGCCGCCGCGGCCGCGCGGGAAGCGCTTGCGCTTAAGGAAGGAATAATCCTCGGCAGCGTTGGCAGCGGCAAAACAATGGCTGTAGCCAAAATCATCGGGGAGCTGAGTACAAACACCCTGATTCTGACGGCGGACGAAACCACCCGAAGACGGTGGATGGGAAATATTTTGGGTCTTTTCGGCATTGACTGCGAAAAGAGCGGCGACAAAATAGACATACGGCTTATGACCGACGAAAAAATCAAGGATAAATACGGGCTTGTTATCCTTGCGGATTGCAGCCGCCTTCCCATGAACGATGAAATTTTCAGGCGGATTTCCCGACTTTCCCCGGCAAATATGTACGCAATAACCGCCGACGATAAGCGCCGCGACGGCTTGTGGGCCTATTTTACCATGCTTTGCGGAGATATCATATATAGAATGTGAAAAACCGAAGCGGATAATTCCCGTTTTTAAATAAAAGACAATAGGAGGATGACTCTATGAAAGCCATAACAGACGTATTGACGGATATAATAAGCAAGGGCTTTGAGGAGTGCGGCTACAGCGGCGAGCTTGGAGCCGTCAGCGTGTCCGACCGGATGGATCTTTGCCAGTTCCAGTGCAACGGAGCCTTCGGCGGAGCAAAGCTTTACAAAAAAGCTCCCTTCATAATAGCCGAGGAGGTAAAGGCTAAAATTGAAGGAAATTCCCTCATAGGCAAGGCGGAGGTTGTCCGCCCGGGATTTTTGAACATCACTCTTGACGACATCGCCCTTACAAAGCTTGTGCGGGATATTTCACTGGATGAAAACTTAGGCGTGCCTCAGGCGGAAAAGTCCGAGACTATAATAATAGATTACGGCGGCCCCAACGTGGCTAAGCCCCTTCACATAGGCCACCTGAGAAGCGCCATTATCGGCGAAGCCATAAAGCGGCTTATGAGAGCCACGGGCAACAAGGTGTACGGCGATATCCACTTAGGCGACTGGGGGCTTCAGATAGGGCTTGTCATTGCGGAGCTTAAGGAACGCAATCCCGAATGGAGGTGCTTTGCCGAGGATTACTCCCCTTCCGACGGCGTTCCGGAGCTGGATGCGGACACTTTAAACGAGGTGTATCCCTTTGCCTCCAAAAAGAGCAAGGAGAACCCCGAATTTAAGGCGGCGGCCCATGAGGCTACCTTTGAGCTGCAAAACGGCCGCAGCGGATATATTGCCCTTTGGAAGGAGATACTTCGAGTAAGCGTTGGGGACCTGAAAGCCAACTACGCCCGTCTGGGAGTGGATTTTGACCTTTGGTACGGGGAAAGCGACGCGAACAAATATGAGCCGGAGCTGATAAGAATACTTACCGAAAAAGGCCTGCTTGTGGAAAGCGAGGGAGCAAAGGTCGTGGAGGTTGCCCAAGATGACGATAAGGCTCCGATGCCGCCGGTCATCATCAAGAAAAGCGACAATTCCAGCATTTACGCCACCACCGACCTTTCCACCATTATTCAGAGGCAAAGGGATTTCAATCCCGACAAAATATGGTATGTGGTGGATAAGCGCCAGAACCTTCACTTTACTCAGGTTTTCCGCTGCGCAAGAAAGGCGGAGCTTGTGAGGCCGGAATGTGAGCTTGAATTTTTGGGCTTCGGCACAATGAACGGCAGCGACGGCCACGCCTATAAAACCCGCGACGGAGGCGTAATGCGTCTGAGTGATCTGCTTGATACGGCGGAAAAGGCGGCGGCTGAAAAGCTCAGCGCCAGCGAATTTACCGCCGACGGACAGCGCGGCGAAACCGCCCGCCGTGTAGGCGTTGCGGCCATTAAGTTCGGCGACCTTATCAACCACCGAAGCAAGGACTATATTTTCGATATGGACAAGTTTCTTTCCTTCGAGGGAAAAACGGGAACATATCTGCTTTACACCGTAACGAGAATAAATTCCATACTGAAAAAGGTGGAACGGGACGAAACCGCTCCCATAAGCTGCGCGGCGGTGTATACCGACGCGGAGCGTGAGCTTATGCTGGCAATGCTCCTCGCCGGAGAAGCCTTTAAACGCGCGGCGGCGGAAAAGGCCCCCAACTATATATGCGAAAGCGCCTACGCTCTGGCGGCGGCCTTTTCTAAATTTTATCATGACAATCATATTGCCGGGGAAACCGACACGGATAAAAGGAACGCATGGATAGGCTTGTGCGCTCTTACAAAGCGTATGCTTCTTAAGCATTTGGAGGTGCTTTCCATAGAGCCGGTAGAGAGTATGTAGATTTTTAAATACAGGGGGGAGTTTGCCGTGGAAACACTGTACCGGCTGTTTCAAAAGCTTTTTGGCGGCGATCAAAGCCGCTATGCCCTTTGCGGGAGAGATCCCTCCGGAGCGGAGGCGTTCAGGCTGTCGTGCCGTGTGTGTCCCCGCAACGCCGAGGGCGCGGACTGCGGAAAATGCAAAAGCGCCGCGCCCGTGCCGATGAATGTACGGGCGCTGGAAAATCATATAAACGGCAAGGCCGCCGCGGGGATATTTGCCCCGGGGAAGGACGGTCTTTGCCGTTTTTCCGTTATTTCCTTCCGGGGCGAGGCGGTGGCGTTCCTAAAGCCGGCGATAGAGGCCTGCCGCGGCATGGAGGCGAGCTTTTTCTGCGAAAGCCTTGTTTCGGGCGGAGAAATTCGCCTGTGGCTGTTTACGGGTCGGGACGTAAGCGCTTACGCGGCTGTGTATATGGCGGCAAAGGTGCTTTTTCTGACGGCCGCTTCCTGCGGGGAATTTCCATGGGAGCTGTTCGGCGAAATCCGTCCCCGCGACGGAAGGCCTGTCCCTTTGCCTCTTTTCGGCTTTGCCGACGGAGCAAGCGTTATTTTTGACGGCGGGCTTTGTCCGGCGGAGGATCCGGAGAAATTTCTTTCGGAATTTTCCCCCGAGCCGCCCAAGCTGAAGCCTTATACGAACCTTCCGGAATCCGTAAACGCCGAGCTTTGCGGTATGTATTACATAAACCGAAGCGAGCTTACGCCCTCCGCCGAAGCCCTTTTGCTTGAAGGAGCTTCCTTTATAGACAGCGGCGGAAATGTACGGCTGTGCTTTTCCGTGGCGGGAGACAGACTGCTGCTTCCAAGGGGAACAGACCTGAAGGCGCTTATGCCCGAAACGAAAATTAACTTAACCGACAGCCGAATGGTAGGAAGCGCGCTTCGGGTCAAAAACCGCGTCGAGCTTTCCCCGTGGCAAACGGAAGCCGTAGAAAAAGCCCTGAAGGAGGGCGGCGGCGTGATTACGGCTCCCACAGGAAGCGGAAAAACCGGGGTAGTCTGTGAAATAATTGCCCGCCTCGGACGCGGCGCGCTGATTCTTGTTCCGGACGGAGTTACCGCCGCGAGATGGAGACGCCGCCTGTCGGCGGCCTTCGGAATCGGAGAGGAACGCATAGGCTGTATAAGGGACGACTTTGACTTTCCCAACGGACTTTTGGACGTGGCCGTGCTGAACGAAAACACAGAGTTCCGCCTTGCGGAATATATTTCCGCCTACGGCTGCGCCGTAATTGCCGACTGCGACCGTCTTATGTGCGAGGGCAAGTCGTTTGCTTCCGTTATGGAAAGCATTTGCGCTATGCGGGTGTTCGGCATATCCGCCCGCCCTGCGGAAGGCTCCCGTCTCGGAAGCTATATGCGGCTGTATATCGGAAAAACCGTATACAGCTTCCGAAAAGAAGCTCCTTAACAAAGCTTGGGCGAAAGGGTAGGCCAATTAAGCCGAGTGACGCTCTCTGGCGATTTTTAACAGCCGACGGTATTCATTTTCGGCGGATTTAAGCCTTTTCGCGTAATCCGAAACGGATTTTTCGTCCGACGCTGTTAAAAGGAAGGCCTGAAGATTGCTTATTTCCGCTTTCACTCCCGCAAGCCTTTCGTCGATGCTCCATGTGCCGTACTGCAAGTCTTTCAGGCGGCTCAAAATGTTTTTAATAAAAACCTTATCCATACAACATTCTCCTTCGGCGTTAAATTCTATTACAGTATATTTAAGGAACCTCCGAAAAATTCACGCCTGCGGCCATAAAACAACCCTTGACGGTAAATTTTTCCTCGCCGACAGGCATTTTGGAATTAATCAGGGCTTCCTAAAGAAATTCGGCCTTTATTCTTGCAAATTTCGGGGAAATAATATATAATAAGGAGGAATGAGGTGTTTAAAATGGATATAAACGAGCTAAGAGAAAAAATCAATTATCACAGCAAAAAATACTATACCGACGACGATCCGGAAATTACGGATTTTGAATATGACGCCCTGATGCGCGAGCTGAAAAGGATGGAGGCGGAGCATCCGGAGCTGATAACTCCCGATTCTCCCACTCAAAGAGTCGGCGGAGCCGTTCTCACGGAATTTGAAAAGGTGGAGCATAGGGTGCAGATGCAGAGCCTCAACGACGTTTTCAGCCGCGAGGAGGTTCTTGATTTCGGCAGAAAAACTGCGGCGGCGGTGGAAAATCCCAAATATGTCACCGAGCTGAAAATAGACGGACTCAGCGTTTCGCTGGAATACCGAGACGGAGTGTTTTTCCGAGGCAGCACTCGGGGAGACGGCTTTGTGGGGGAGGATGTGACCGAAAATCTTAAAACAATTGCTTCCATACCCCTTGTGCTTAAAGAAAAGCTGCCTTATCTTGAGGTCAGGGGCGAGGTATTCATGCCCCACAAGAGCTTTGAGCGGCTTAACGCCCTTCAGGAGGAGCGGGAACAGAAGCCCTTTAAAAACCCCCGAAACGCCGCCGCCGGAAGCCTTCGCCAGTTGGACAGCTCAATTGCCGCAAAAAGAGGGCTGGATATTTTTGTGTTCAACGTTCAGCAGATAGAGGGAAAGACTCTTTACACCCACAGCGAATCCATAGAATATCTCGGCAAGCTGGGCTTTAAAACCATACCTATTCGCCGAGTTTTCGATACTATAGACGAAGCCTTCGGCGAGGCGCTTAGAATAGGCGAAAGTCGGGGAGAACTGGATTTCGACATCGACGGAGCGGTTATAAAGGTCAATTCTCTTGCCCAGAGGGAAGCCTTGGGCAGTACGGTAAAATGCCCCCGCTGGGCTGTGGCATATAAATATCCGGCGGAAAAGAAGGAAACCCGCCTAACGGATATATTGATACAGGTGGGGCGCACAGGCGTACTCACCCCAAATGCCGTGCTGGAGCCTGTTCGTCTCGCGGGAACAACCGTTTCTCGGGCAACTCTCCACAATATAGACTATATACGGGAAAAGGATATAAGAATCGGCGACACGGTGCTTGTCCAGAAGGCCGGTGACATAATTCCCGAGGTGCTGGAGGTTATAAAAGAAAAACGCACCGGAGAGGAACGGGAGTTTTTCATGCCGGACAGGTGTCCCGTGTGCGGAGCCGAAGCCGTGCGGGAAGAAGGGGAAGCCGCTGTCCGCTGCACCGGCGGAGAATGTCCGGCTCAGCTTGCCCGAAATATTATCCACTATACAGGCCGTGACGCTATGGACATTGAAGGGCTGGGGCCTGCCGTTGTGAACCGCCTTTTGGATGAGGGGCTTATCGCTTCCGTGGCGGATCTTTATACTCTCAAAGCCGAGGATTTGGAAAATCTTGAAAAAATGGGCAAAAAGAGCGCCGCCAACTTGATTGAGGCCATAGAGCGTTCAAAGGAAAACGACCTCGCGAATCTTATTTTTGCCTTGGGAATCCGCCATGTGGGCAGCAAGGGCGGCAAGCTTCTTGCCATGCGTTTCGCCACGCTGGACAACCTCATTGCCGCTTCCGCCGAGGAAATTGCTTCGGTTGATGATATGGGCGAAATTACGGCGGAAAGCGTTAAAAAATTCTTTGCTCAGGAGCAGAACATGGATATTGTCGAAAAGCTCCGACGGGCGGGAGTCAATTTTAACTGCCGCATAGAAAATAAAAGCGGAGCTTTCGACGGACTTACCTTTGTGCTTACGGGCGCCCTGCCCACTCTTAAGCGGAGCGAAGCCGCCAAGCTCATAGAGGATAACGGCGGAAGGGTTTCCTCCTCCGTCAGCAAAAAAACAAGCTGCGTCCTTGCCGGAGAGGATCCTGGCAGCAAGCTGGATAAGGCAAACAGCCTCGGAGTCGAGGTGATTGACGAAGAAGAATTCTTAAAAAGACTGGGAAAAGTATAAGATTTTTCTTTGGAAAATAAGCAAAAGCGTCAGGGGGAATCCCGATCCCCCCTGACGCTTTTACGGTGTACAGCCTAAACTTAAAGTCCCGCCGAAGATACAATTTATCAAAGGCTACGATTTAAATCGCGGCTTGCCGAAAAGGCTGTTTTATCTGCAAAGCTTATATATAGCTCTGGCGTATATTTTCGATATATTCAAAAGAGTGCCGATATTTATATGCTCGTTTGCTCCGTGCATATTATTTTCCTCGCCCGGCATTTCCGCGCCGTAGGCTACTCCGCCGTCAACGGTATGAAGGTATGTGGCGCCGCCCTCGGCTATGCAATGCCCCTTTAGACCGGTAACATCCGTGAAGCAGTCGAGAAGGGTTTTTATGAAGCCGCTTTCCTCGGGAACGAGATGCCCCTCCATTACGTGGAAGAAGTCAAGCTCAAAGCCCAAAGGCAGAAGCTTTTCTTTTACAATGGACATTACTTCGCCAAGCTTCGCCGTAGCCGGAAAGCGTATGTCAATACCGCCGGAAACGCTGCCGTTTTCGGCGGCAAACAGGCTGAGCAGCGCGGAAAGCGCACCGGACTCGTTGTCGCTCATTTTCAGTCCGGCGTGTTCTCCGTCGCCTTCCCCGTAGGGGAACAGCTCATAAAGTCCCTTAATGGCGTCAATAAGACCGGTTTCTTCAAGCCTTAAAGCAAGTATCGGCTTCATAAGCCCCGTAAGAGCGTTTATTCCCTTTTCCGGTGTGGAGCCGTGGGCGGAAAGCCCTTCCGCGAGAACCTTTACCCCTTCGGGTACGGAGCTTATTTTCAGCTTAGGGCAGTCTTGGGCGACTGAGCGCACTTCGTCCTCCGAAACACCGGCTATAACAGCCTCGGCTTTGTCGGGAACGGCATTTACGACACGTCCGGCTTTGAGGCTCAGGAGCCTGCGTCCGGAAGCGGCGTCCTTATAGTTCTTTTTAAAATAAAGCTGGCACACGCCCTTTTCCACATTGATGACAGGAAATTCCCCGTCGGGGGAAAGCATCATGCGGGGAAGGGACTTTTTGCTTCTGTAATATTCCAGATCCTCCATGCCGGACTCCTCATCGGAGCCGAAAAGCAGCCTTACATTTTTTGGAAGCTCCGCGCCGACGGCCCTCAAAGCCTTGACGGCCCATAGGGCGCCCACGGCAGGGCCTTTGTCGTCAATCGCGCCCCGACCGTATAAGGCTCCGTCCTTTTCGGTAAGCTCAAAGGGATTTGTGTCCCAGCCATCCCCCTCCGGAACAACGTCCAGATGGGCGATGATTCCGAGAACGGTTTCGGAATCGTTCAGGTCACATTCAAGCATATAGTTGTCAACGTTATTTACTTTAAGCCCCGCGTTTTCGGCGATAGCGCTCATTTTTGCCATTGCCGAGGCGCAGCCTTCGCCGAAGGGCTTTCCCTCCGAGGCGGCGCCCCGCTTGCTGGGTACGGCCACAAGCGACGCTAAATCCGCGGTAATATTTTGAACGTTATCCTCCAAATATTTGTCAATTGCTGAAAAATCCACGCTTTTTCCTCCTTAAAACATCGGTTTATTCTATAATTGTAAGCTCCTTTGTGAAGCTGTTAAGCACCTCAACTCCGTCCTCGGTAACCATAACAAGATCCTCAATGCGGATTCCCACATCTCCGTCCAAGTATATGCCCGGTTCGATGGAAAAAGTCATTCCGGGACGAACGGGATTTGTATTTGTTTCGGAAACGTCACCGAATTCGTGAACCTCGATGCCGATAGAGTGACCGAGACGGTGGGTGAAGTTTTTGCCGTAGCCCGCTTCGGTTATAATATCACGGGCGGCCTTATCTATGTCGCAGAAGCGCACGCCGGGCTTGATAACGTCAATGGCGGCCTGCTGAGCCTTTTTCACGATTTCGTATATCCTTCTGTGCTCGCCGGAGACACTTTTATAGAAGAAGGTTCTTGTCATATCGGAGCAGTAGCCGTTTTTAAGACAGCCTACATCCACGAGGATGCAGTCCCCCTCTTTAAGGGTGTTTGCGCCGGGCTCGTAATGGCCTATAGCCGCGGCGGCCCCGAAGCCTACCAGCGGCTCGAAGGAGTACCCTTCCGCGCCTTCCGCCCGGTAAAGGTCTATCATGTGGGACGCAAGCTCCGTCTCTGTCATTCCTTCCCGAACAAAACGGGAAAGGCCGCCTATCGCCTTGTCGTTGGCGGCGCTGGCCTCCCGCATAAGACGGGCTTCCTCGGCGTCCTTCACGCTGCGGACGCGATCCACACACTTTGAGGAGTTAAAATAGCTTGCCGCTCCGCCGCACTCCATAAGCCGAAGCAGAAACCTTGCCTCGAATTTTTTGTCTATGCCCAAAGGCTTGGATTTGTCGGTGTATTCCGCAAGGAGCTTCGCGCCGTCGGCATTGTCGTCAAAGCGAACCTTTTCAACCCCCAAATCCTCGTTGACGGTGAAAAGCTCGTTTATAAAAATGCGGTTTTTTGAGCTGTCCTTATTGATATAAAGCGCAAGCATTCTTTCGCCGGGCTTTATCATTCTTCCCGTAAGATAAAAAATAGAGTACGGGTCGGAGATTATCATCTGTTCAAGACCGCTTTCCGAGAGCGCGTCTATGATTTTATTAAGACGCTGAGTTTTCATTTTAATCATCCTTTCGTCAATCGAAAGGGAAACCCGCACGGTTTCCCCTTCGGCCGCCCCTTTCGGGCTATCCCCTTGCTTTTCGGGGACGGTAAATTTTGCTTAATTACTCATACAGCTTACACGCCACGTAATGCCCGCCGCCAACATCCTTAAGCCGACTGTGGAATTCCTCGCAGCCCCGGGTCCGCTTGAAGCATCTTGAACAAAAGCGGCAGCCCTCGGGAGGGTTTATTGGGGTGGGAACATCTCCTTCGAGAATTATGCGGGCGCTTTTTTCATTGGGATCAACTGAAGGAATGGCGGATAAGAGAGCCTGAGTATACGGATTAAGAGGATTGTCGTAAAGCTCGTTTTTATCCGCGACCTCCATAAGCTTGCCCAGATACATAACGCCTACACGGTCGCTTATGTGCTTTACCACGTTAAGACCGTGGGCGATGAAAAGGTATGTCAGACCGAATTCGTCCTTAAGATCGTCCAGCAGATTCAAAACCTGCGCCTGAATGGATACGTCCAAAGCGGAAACAGGCTCGTCGCATACGATAAGCTTGGGATTGACCGCCAATGCTCGGGCTATGCCCACTCTTTGGCGCTGCCCGCCGGAAAATTCGTGAGCATAGCGGTTGCGCTGATGGTTGGCAAGACCAACGCAGTTAAGAAGATAATTGACTCTGGACTCAATCTGAGCCTTGGGAACAATCTTGTTTACAAGCATAGGCTCGGCGATAATGTCGCCGATAGTCATGCGGGGGTTAAGGGAGGAGTACGGGTCTTGGAAAATAAGCTGTATATCCTTGCAGTAGGCTTTTCTTTTCTTCGGCTTCAGAGCGGTAAGCTCCGTCCCGTTATAGAAAATTTTTCCGCTTGTGGGCTTGTAAAGATTTACAAGCATTTTGCCTATGGTGGATTTTCCGCAGCCGGATTCCCCTACAAGACCGAAGGCCTCGCCCTTGTATATTTTAAAGGAGACGTCGTCCACAGCCTTTAAAATTGCCGTAGGGCGGCCGAAAAAGCTTCTTTCCGCAACGAAGTGCTTTGTAAGGCCCTGTACCTCTAAGAGAACTTCTTTTTCAGCCATTATTCATCGTCCTCCGTTTCGTCGGAATATAAAAAGCATCTTACTTTTCTGCCGTTTTCGCCGGAAAGCTCCTTAAGAGCCGGCATACCCCGGCGGCACTTTTCGGTGCAGCTTTCACAGCGGTCGGCAAACGCGCAGCCCTTTGGCAGCCGCGTCGTGTCGGGAACCATGCCCTTTATCATGTAGAGACGCTCGCGGTCGTCGCTGAGCTTGGGAATGGATTCGATGAGGCCGTTGGTGTAGGGATGCTTGGGGCTTGCAAAAAGCTCCTTTACGTCCGCCTGCTCCACAACCCTTCCGCAGTACATAACCACTACCTTGTCCGCCGTCTCCGCAACGACGCCCAAGTCGTGGGTTATAAGAATAACCGCCATCCCGAGTTCGTCTCTTAGACGCTTAATCAAATCCAGAATCTGGGCCTGTATGGTGACATCCAAGGCCGTTGTCGGCTCGTCCGCTATAAGAAGCTGAGGATTGCAGCTGAGAGCCATTGCGATCATAACTCTCTGGCGCATACCGCCGGACATCTGGTGAGGATAGTCCTTTATTCTCTGCTCCGGTGAGGGGATTCCAACCATGCGCAACATTTCTATGGCGTGTTCGATTGCCTGTTTTTTATTCATATCGGTATGAGTCAGAATTGATTCGCATATCTGTTCCCCGATACGCTGAACGGGGTTAAGGGAGGTCATAGGCTCCTGAAAAATCATCGAAATTTTGTCGCCCCTTATGGAGCGCATTTCCTTCGGGCTTTTTTTGCTTAGGTCGTCGCCGTTAAAGAGTATATTTCCGGAGGTAACCCTTCCGGGGTCGCGAATAAGCCCCATTACGGAAAGGGAGGTCACGCTTTTTCCGCTGCCCGATTCCCCTACAATGGCAAGTATCTCGCCCTTGTCCACACTAAAGCTTACGTCGTTTACGGCCTTGACGATTCCTCTTTTTACCTTAAATTCGGTTCTAAGATTTGAAACCTCCAGCAGATGTGCCATTGGCTTCACACTCCTTTTTAAAAAGTTGTTTGTCCGCGGTTGTCTGTGGTGCCGATTTTCCGGACAAGCGGCTTATGTTCTCGATTTGGGATCGAGCGCGTCTCTCAGGCCGTCGCCGAAAAGGTTGAAGGCCAGCACAGCCAAAGTAATAGCCAGTCCGGGGAAAATAAGCATATGAGGGTAAACAAGAATCATGCTTCTCACTCTTCCCAGCATATCGCCCCATTCCGCCGTGGGAGGCTGTACGCCCAAACCGAGGAACCCTAACGCGGCGGTGTCGAGAATTGCGCCGGAAATTCCCAAGGTCGCTCTTACCACGATTGAAGAAACTACGTTTGGCAAAATGTGGTGGAATATGATTCTTCCGTCGGAGCAGCCTATAACTCTTGCCGCCGCCACATAGTCGTTTTCCTTGGCGGACAGTATGGCGCTTCGTATGATTCGGGCATACTCCGGTATCGACACCACTCCTATGGCGATAATTGCTTTGTCAATGCCCTTTCCCATAGCCGCCATAAGGGTTATGGCCAGAAGAATTGAGGGGATTGAAAGCATCATATCCATGACTCTCATAATGACGGCGTCAAGCATACCGCCGAAATATCCGGCAATAGAGCCGAGCACCGTACCGATTATCAGCGAAAAGGCCACGGCGGCTATTCCCACGAAAAGAGACACTCTGGTGCCTACGATAATACGGCTGAAAATATCGCGGCCAAGGTTGTCCGTTCCGAACCAATGAGCGGCGGAGGGAGTTTGCTTGGCTTCGGCCATAATCTGCTTGTTGGGATCGTAGGGCGTTATATAGGGGCCGATTATGGCTATTATAACCAAAAATATTATTACGCAAAGACCGAAAAGAGCGGCCTTGTTTTTCTTAAAGGCATCCCACATGGATTTAAGGCGGGATTCGGGCTTTTCAACAGCGGCCGTTTCAGCCGCCGGAATATTTTTCTCTGCCATTCTTTAGTTCTCCTTCTTTCCGTACTTGATTCGGGGATCCAAAAACGCGTAAATTATGTCTACAATAAGATTCATTAAAACGAATATGGTGGCGATAATAAGTACCACGGCCTGTATTACCGGAAAGTCGGACTTTGTTATGCACTCTACGGTGTAGCTGCCGATGCCCGGCCACGCGAAAACGGTTTCGGTTAGAACCGCTCCTCCCAGCAGAGATCCGAACTGAAGCCCGATTACCGTAACTATGGGCATAAGGGCGTTCCTAAGCCCGTGCTTTACTATTACCCTGCCTTCGCTTATGCCCTTGCTGCGGGCCGTGCGGATATAATCCTGATTTAATGTGTCAAGCATACTGGAACGTGTCATGCGGGAGATGATAGCGAGAGTATAAAGCGCCAGAGTGCAGCCCGGCAAAATAAGGTGGAGAAAAGCGTCCTTAAAAGCGGCGAAGTCCCCGGCAACGAGCGTATCTATGAGATACAGTCCGGTTCCGCCCTGAGGCCGCAGCATCGGGCTTATTCGGCCTGAGGCAAAGGGCAGCCAGTGGAGCTTGTTTACGAACAGTATTATGCACAGAATACCCAACCAGAAGATGGGAATTGAAACTCCCACAAGGGAAAGCACCATGCTGGCGTTATCTATAATGCTGTTTTTCTTGACCGCCGCCAAAGCGCCGATGGCAATTCCGAGAACAGAGGCAAGAATTATTGCAAATATAGCTATTTCCAGCGTGGCGGGGAAGCGGGCGCCGAGTTCCTCGAGAACAGGCTTTTTTGTGTAGTAGCTTGTCCCGAAATCTCCGGTAAGCGCGCCCTTTATAAAGTCAATATACTGGGTAATTATAGGCTTGTTAAGGCCGTTTGCTTCCCGCCATTCGTCCATGGCGGCTTCGGTGGCGTGCTGCCCAAGAACAACGGGAGCCGGGTCCGGGGCGCATACTCTCAAGAGAAAGAACACTATTATGGATACTCCGAGAAGCACCGGAATAAGCATAAGCAGTCTTTTGACTATATATTTTACCATTTTGCAAAATCCTTTCAATTCGGTATTGACCTGAATAATATAAAATAAAGAATACAGAGCATATTCTTTATTTTATATTTATTTATTCGGGAAATCGCCTCGGAAAATCAGCCTTGTAAAAAATTTCCGCTAAAAACAACGACAAGAGGGGGCGGCGTCCGCCCCCTCGCATTTGCCGTATGATTTTTATTTAAGTTTACGCATTGTTTTTATGCGTCCTTTGTAACCTTGTTGAGCATAACGGTTGCCGTGCAGTGATACTGGAAGTCATGTACGGTGCTGAGGCAAGCCGTAAGATCCTGCTGGTGAGAAATGGGAAGCCATATAGCCCTGTCGGCCACAAACTGTTCCATCTCGGCATACATAGCGTTTCTGCTGTCGCCGGAGGGTTCCATAGCGGCGGCGGAAATCATCTGAACATAAGCTTCGTAATCGGCCTTGTCGTCAGCGTTTGCGGCAAGGTTGTACCTTGCGACGTTCATGCCGGCGTTGGTGTCACCCATAAGGTTAAGGAAGTTGTCGGGGTCGCCGTTGTCTCCGCTCCAGCCGTAGAAGCAGATATCATAGTCGCCGGCGATGCTTCTTTCCTTGTAGGTTGTCCAGTCGTAAGAATCAATAGTAGCTTCAACGCCTACCTCCTGAAGGTAGCCCTGAATTGCCTCGGCAAGAGTCTGGCCCGTAACCGTATTATAGGGACGGGGATTGGTGTAAGTAATGATATGAAGATTCTTAACGCCCTTGGCTTCAAGAGTGGCCTTGGAAGCTTCGGGATCGTAGGAAACCTGCTTTACATCCGAGCTGTATCCGGGAACAAAGGACGGAAGAACCGTGGTGGCCTTTTCGGCATAGCCGCTGTAAAGAGTTTCTACCAGCTCGTCAACGTTAATCGCCTGAGAAATGGCAATTCTTGTTTCCTTATCAAGTCTCTCAAGGTTGTATGCCATGTAATTTATGTTCATACCGGGAGTCTTGTTTACGGTGATGTTGCTGTCGGCTTCAAGAACAGCCATCTGGTTGGTGTCGATGCCGTCGATAATATCAACAGTGCCGTTCTGGAGCTCGGAAATCTTTGTGGAAGCGTCTTTTATTGTTCTGATAACAATGTTCTTTGTCTTGGCCTTGCCTTCTTCGTTCCAGTAGTCGTCGTTGGCAACAAGCTTGACATCCTGATCCTTGTCCCAAGAAACAAACTTATAGGGGCCCGTGCCTACGGGATTATCCATAAGCGTACCGGCCTGAGCCGCCGTGGGGCTTACCATGGGAGCGCCGAACACCATCGCGAGATTTGCGAGGAAGGGGGTGGAAGGCTGGGTGAGAACTATCTTTACGGTGTTCTCGTCAATAACTTCGCAGTGGTCAACATAACCCCATACAAAATCGGCGTATGTCATGTCCTCTGTTTTGTTAATGGTGTTTCTTTCAACGTTGAACTTTACGGCTTCGGCGTTGAAGTCCGTTCCGTCGTGGAACTTTACGCCCTCCTGAAGATAGAAGGTGTACTCAAGGCCGTCCTCGGAAATATCCCAGCTCTTCGCAAGACAGGGAAGAACCTCCGTGGAATCATTGGCATATTGCAAAAGTCCCTCGTAAATCTGGCGTGTAACCTTCGCGGATTCGCCGTCGTCCACAAACTGAGGGTCAAGACCTCTGGGATCTGCGCCCTGTGCGTACACCAAGGTGTCGGCAATGCCGGCGGAAACGCCCTGACCGCTGTCGCTATCGGTATTAGTCTGTTTCTGTTCGCCGCATCCGACGGTGAGAGCCGCCGCCATAGCTATGGCCAGCACTCCGCACATAAACTTTTTCATGAAAATCTCTTCCTTTCCGGAGGACGAACCGAATAAAACGAACGTTGAAGCCCGCATATCTGCCCGCTTCCGATATTTTATTATATATTTTAAATATATAACGTGTTTATTATAGCACAATTATCTCGGATATGCAATAGTTTTTTTACACAAATAATCTATAAATAATGTATAAAATTAACAAACAGTCCGTATTTACTAAAATTTTTTAATTGTTTAAGCTTGCCCGCAAAGCAAAAGAAAAGGAACCGGGGCGGCTTTCCGGCGGGCGGCCTTAACGCAGCTTTACCGTCTTTGCCGCGGCGGCTCCGTAAACACTTTCGCAGCCCATTTTTTTCAAAAGGGAGCAACAGGCCGTCATTGTGGAGCCGGTTGTAATTACGTCATCCGTTATAAGAGCCGTACCCCGAAGCCTTTTGTTCATGGGAAGGTAGAGCTTTTTCGCGTTTTTCAGCCTTTCGCTTTGACTTAGCCCCACCTGATTTTTCCCTTGGCCGACGCGAATTAGAGTCGGTATTACCGGCACGCCCATGCACCGCCCCAGCTCCTTCGCCAAAAGACGGGTTTGGTTATAGCCCCTTTTCCGCCCCGTTCGGCGGCTTTGGGGAACGAAGGTTATAAAATCCGGACGAAAATCGCCGATTTCCGAAAAAATTTCCCTCCCCAAAAAACGAGCCGTTCCGGGGCGGCGGCGGAATTTCATGCTCAGCACCGCCTCCCTGGCGCCGCCCGTGTACTCGAAAGGGACAAATATTTTTTCGTAGGGCTTCCCCGCCATACATTCGGAGCATACCGCCATGGCGTACTCGCTGCCGAAGGGACGCCCGCATACCCCGCAGCGGGGATTTGTTATACGCTTAAGCTTCCCGCCGCAGTCCGCGCAAAGGTAACCTCCGGAGACAACCCTGCCGCATACGGCGCATTTTTGAGGAAAAAGCAGCCTTATCAGTTTTTCTTTGATTTTCACGTTCCGCCTCCCGATAAAAATAAGCTGCGGCAAAACACATTTCCGCTTTGCCGCAGCCCATGCCTTAAGTTATCTGTCCATTTCGGACTGAGGACCTTCCGCCTTGTGAGAACGGATTATGCTTTCGATTTCCTTTATGCTGCTCGCGCACATATCGCCCTCAATGGTATTCTTAACCGCGCTGAGAGCGTTGCCTATTTCGAGAGCCTGCTGTACGTCGCGGCGGACTACAAGGCCGAAAAGCACACCGGCAACATAAGCGTCGCCGCTGCCGACTCTGTCCACAACCTCTATGCTGCGGTAGGGTTCCTCCTCGTAAAATTTGCCGTCAAAGTAGATTTTTGAACCGAAGTTGTGCCTTGTGGGGCTTATTGCCTCACGGCGCGTGGTGGCAACAAGCTTGCAGCCGTAATCCTCGGTGTAGCCCTTCATGATTTCCTCCAGAGTGCCTGTACGCTGAAGCATACGGCGGCTGGTTTCCTCAGAAACGAAAAGAATGTCTATCATGGGGAAGATTTTTTCTATAACGCTTCTGGCTTCCTCTTCGCTCCAGAGGTTTGCGCGGTAGTTTACGTCAAAGCTGATGGTTGCGCCGGATTCCTTCATGCGGCGGATGACTTCCAGCGCGGTTTCTCTCAGCCCCAGCCCGAGAGCGAGAGTGATTGAGCTGATGTGGAAAACGCTGGTTTTGCCGTACATTCCGGGGTCAAGCTCGCTTAAGCGCAAAGTCGTTACCGAGGAATGGGCGCGGTCGTAAATAACCGAGGACTTCCGGGGGTAAGCTCCGCTTTCGTAGTAGTAAATGCCAAGACGCTTTTCGGGAGTTTCATCGAAAACAACATAATCGTCGCTCACATTTCCGTAGCGGATTTTGTTGCGGATAAAGCGGCCGATTTTGTTTTGGGGAAGCTTGGTCACAATGCCGCTTCTCGCTCCGAGCATTGCCGCGCCGCTGACAACGTTAAGCTCACTGCCGCCGGCGTTTTTGTCAAAGGTTTCCGACTGGGAGATTTTCTCCTTTCCGTCCGGGGAAAGGCGCAACATTACCTCGCCCATTCCCACCATGTCAAAGTCTTTGTTTTTTGGAATAAAATCCAGATTCATAAGTTTTCCCTCCTTATATTATTTGGCTTTCGCAAGCCTTATTTACTTATTTGGTTTCCGCGTAATTTTCTCACCGCGCGTCAAAATATACCTTTCCGGCTTCCGCGCCGCCCTTTTTATATTCCAGAAGCTCCGACACGGTAACAAGCTGGTAGCCTTCTTCTATAAGCGCGGGAATCAGTCTCAGCGCCGCCTCCACCGTAGGCTCGTGGATGTCGTGCATAAGGATTATGTCCCCGTCCTTCACGTTTTGCATAACCTTGTCGTAGGTAGCGTCCGCGTTGCGGGTTTTCCAGTCCAAGGTGTCTATCGACCACATAATCGCCGGAAGCTCCACCGCTTCCAGCACGGTATCATTATATGCGCCCTCAGGGGGGCGGTATGTGGAAATGGCCTTGCCGGTAACCTCTTTGATTTTATCGCCCGCCTTATTTACAGCCTCCGCCGCCTCCGCGCCGCTTAGATTGGTAAGCTTTGTGTGTTCCCAAGTGTGACTGCCTATTTCGCAGCCCAGCGTCACCTCCCGCTTCGCGATTTCCGGATAAGCTTCCACAAGGTATCCCAAGGTAAAGAATGTAGCCACGGAATTGTTTTCCTCAAGGCAATTAAGAAGCTTGTCCGTATATTTGCCGGGGCCGTCGTCAAAGGTAAGAGCTATCATGGGCTGATCCGGGTCGATTACCCGCTTGATTACCGTCCAGCCCTTGCCGATATATTCGTTTACATCGTCGTTAAATACGAATTTTTCTTCCCCGTCAGGAGACAGCATCTTTTTTGCCGCGTCAAGCAGACGGGGAATCCAGCCCTCGCTTATGTATTTTTCCGCGTCGGCGTTCATGACTGTAATTTTGCTGCCGTCGGTTTTATAAAGGGTTTTTGTCACGTCGCCGAGATTGGCGTACCAGCCCTTGGACTTGTAGTTTTCCGCCATGGAATTGGGGACGGAAACAGTATCGCCGCTTTCGGAATAGAGAAGCGTAAAGGCGGCGGAGCGATCCGCGTAATAGCCCTTTTTCTCCAGAGAGGGTACGTCCCCTTTTATGGCGGAAATGCAGCTCCCGTCCTCGGCGTAAAGGGTTACGGGCGTCAAATCTTCGGCGGAGGCAAACCAGCCGTCGTTTAAATATGTATCGGCCTCCGACGCCTTTACCTCCATAACGCCGCCGTCGCGGTTGTAGACAAAAACGGTTTTCGGAGAAAGAGCGGGAAGAACCGCAATCAGCAACACGATTGCCGCCGCCGCAAGCACAATCAGAAGCAAGAGCTTGGCGCCGTTGCTCATGCCCTTTTTTCCGCTCCTTTTCCTTTTGGGGCCTTTTTTTGACCCGGAGGAGGAACGGCGGGGTTTTAAATCCCTCAGTTCGGGGTATTCTTCATATATATCCATAGTTTATCAATCCTTTGTATCCATAGCCTACAGAAGCTTTACTCTTTGCTGATTATATTATAGCACAGTTTTTTTAAGGTTTCAATAAAAATAATTGACTAAACGGGAAATTTTTGATACAATATAAATTGTCTTAGAGTTTTTTGTAATAAAAAATTTTATACTGAGGTGAATTTACGATGAAATGTCCATATTGCGGCGCGGAAACGAAGCCGGACAAAAAATACTGCCCCTCCTGCGGAGGAAAAATTTCTCAGGAGGACAACTCCAAGGACGACACCCTTCGTCTGCCCGATTTAAGCGGAGTCCCTTTGGGCGGCGGAGCGCCCTCGCCGAGAAGGAGCGCACCTCGGAAAAAATCCTCTCCAGCGGCGGCGGTGCTTATTACGGCGGTTATTCTTGCGATTTTGGCGGCGGCAGCCATTGCGGCGGTAATTCTCCGCAGAAACGCCCAATCCCTTCCCCTGTCGCCCGATGAGGAAAACAGCCTTACCGGGGAGGACGGCAATGACGGCGAGCCGTTGTATACCGACGAAGATACCCCTGAGCCGGAGCCGTCCGCGAGAGACGAGGAGGAAAACAAGGAGGACAAAGACGATACAGACGAGGCCTCCGGCGACGAGGAGGATGTTAGCGGCATAATTGCCGAGGACGTCACTCCGGATGACGGCGAGGGCGGCAAGGGTGAGGACGCTTCCCCCGACGAAGAAGGCGACGGCGGCGAAGACGCTGCGGCGGACGAAGGAGAAAAGGAAGGCGGCGAAGACGCAGTGCCTTCCGGCGAGACTTTACAGGATGAGCAAGGAGAACGGGAATGAGCTACGCAGATAAGATATTTACGGATAACTGCCGCGACATACTGAAAAACGGCTTCAGTGACGAAAGGCTTGAGGTGCGGCCAAAATGGGAGGACGGCGCTCCGGCGCACACAATAAAGAAGTTCGGCATAGTCAACCGCTACGATTTGAGCAAAGAGTTCCCCATTACAACGCTTCGGCGCACAGCCCTTAAAACCTGCGTCAAAGAGCTTTTGTGGATATGGCAGAAAAAAAGTAGCAATATCCGCGACCTTGACAGCCATATCTGGGATCAGTGGGCGGATGAAAGCGGCAGCATCGGCAAGGCCTACGGCTATCAGCTCGGAGTGAAGCACAGGTACGCCGAAGGGGAGTTCGATCAGGTGGACAGAGTTCTTTACGACCTTAAGCACAATCCCCAAAGCCGGCGTATTCTCACAAATATATACAATCACGCCGACCTTTATGAGATGCACCTGTACCCCTGCGCCTACAGCGTGACCTTCAATGTCAGCGGCGACACCTTAAACGCCATACTTAACCAGCGTTCCCAAGATATGCTTACGGCGAACAACTGGAATGTGTGCCAGTACGCCGTTTTGGTGCATATGCTGGCACAGGTCAGCGGATTAAAGGCGGGGGAGCTTGTACACGTTATTGCCGACGCCCATATTTACGACCGGCATATTCCCATAGTTAAGGAGCTTATAGAGCTTAAACCCTATGAAGCTCCGGAATTTACGCTGGATAAATCGGTGACGGATTTTTACGCCTTCACAAAAGACAGTGTGAAGCTGGAAAATTACCGCTACCATGAGCTTAACGCAAAAATCCCCGTCGCGGAATGATATAGGGAGTGATACGCAATGAAAGCGATAGCCGCGGTTTCGGAAAACTGGGGAATAGGAAAGGACAACGCCCTTTTGTTCCATATCGGCGCCGACATGAATAATTTCAGAAGCGCAACCCTTGACAGCGTGGTAATTATGGGGCGCAAGACCCTTGAATCCTTTCCCGAAGGGAAGCCTCTCCCAAAAAGGGTGAACATAGTTATAACGAAAAACGAAAGCTACCGAAAGGACGGGGCAATCGTGGTTCACAGCCCCGGCGCCGCGCTGAAAAGGGCGGCGGAGTACGGCAAGGAGGTTTTCGTCATAGGAGGCTCCTCCGTTTACCGGCAGCTTCTCAGCCGCTGCGGGGAATGTATAATAACAAAGGTTTCCGCCTGTCCCGAGGCGGACAGCTTTTTCCCCGACCTTGACGCCTCCGAGGAATGGCGCGTCGCGGAGGAAAGCGAAGAAATGGAAGAAAACGGGCTTAAATTCAAATTTGTAACATACAAAAAGAGGTAACGCGAATGTCAAAAATAAAATGGAAGGGGGCCACGCTTCTGGCTCCGGTGGCTCCGGCTCTTGTTTCCTGCTCCGATGGTGAAAGGGACAATCTTATAACTGTGGCGTGGACGGGGATAATAAATTCCGAGCCGCCGAAAACCTATATTTCTCTTAGACCGGAGAGATATTCCTACGATATAATCAAAAAAAGCGGCGAATTTGCAATAAATCTGCCCTCGTCCCACATTGTGCGCTCAATTGATTTCTGCGGCTGCCGAAGCGGACGGGATACGGATAAGTTTGCCGCCTGCGCTCTAACCAAAGAGACGGCTTCGGAAATTTCCTGCCCAATAGTGGGGGAAAGCCCTCTCAGCTTGGAATGTCGGGTGTTTGAAATTGTCCCTCTGGGCAGCCATCATATGTTCATGGCGGATATTGCGGCGGTGGACGCGGACGAAAGGTACATTGACGAAAATGGCCGTTTTCACATTGAAAAATGCTCCCTCGCGGCTTACGCCCACGGGCAGTATTTCGCTTTGGGCAAGAAAATAGGCTCCTTCGGATATTCCGTAAAGAAAAAGAGGAAGTAAAAAAGGAGAAAGGACGTAATATTAAATGTGGGCATACGAAAGTGTATTTTATCAGATATATCCCTTGGGTTTCTGCGGCGCGCCGAAAAACAACGACGGCGTTACCGTAAACCGCATAGGAAAGGTGACAGGGTGGCTTGACCACATCAAAAACACCGGAGCGGACGCCATATATATGTCGCCGGTGTTTGAAAGCGATTCCCACGGCTACGACACAAGAGATTTCCGCAAAATCGACTGCCGTCTGGGTACTAACGGGGATTTTGCGCAAATGTGCGCGGAGCTTCACAAAAAGGGCATGAAAATAGTGCTTGACGGCGTGTTCAATCACGTAGGTAGGGGCTTTTGGGCGTTCAAAGACGTGCGGGAAAAAAAGTGGGACAGTCCGTATAAGGACTGGTTTAACATCAGCTTCGACGGCAACAGCAATTACAACGACGGCTTTTGGTACGAGGGATGGGAAGGCCATTACGAGCTTGTAAAGCTCAACCTGAGAAACGACGCCGTGGTAAACCACATTTTTGAATGTATACGGGGCTGGGTGAACGAATTTGACATTGACGGCCTTCGCTTGGACGTGGCATACCTTTTGGATCAGAGCTTTATCCGCCGACTGAGAGCCTTCTGCGATTCGCTGAAGCCGGACTTTTTCCTTGTGGGCGAGGTGATACACGGGGACTATAACCGCGTTGTCGGAGACGGACTTCTCCACAGCTGCACAAACTACGAGTGCTATAAGGGGCTTTACAGCAGCTTTAATTCCATGAATATGTTCGAGATAATACATTCCCTTAAAATGCAGTTCGGGCCGGAGCCTTGGTGCCGCTATACGGGAAAGCACCTCATGTGCTTTGCGGACAACCACGACGTTTCCCGAATTGCGTCAATTCTAACGAACGAAAGGCATCTGCCCCTTCTTTACGCTCTGCTGTTCGCCATGCCGGGAATTCCTTGCCTTTATTACGGCAGCGAATGGGGCGAAAAGGCCGAAAAACAGCGGGGCAGCGACGACAATCTGCGCCCCTGCTTCGAAGGGTACGAGGAAAATGAACTGACCGAGTTTATTTCCGCTCTGGCTAAGGCGCACAAGGAAAACCCCGAGCTTTGCTACGGCGACTTTAAGGATCTTGTTCTTACCAACAAGCAGTGCGTTTTCCGACGCGCAGTGGACGGCAAGCGCATGATAATTGCCATAAACGCCGATTCCGAGCCGTATACCGCCCACTTTGACGCCAACGCCGGCAGAGCTATGAACGTGCTTACGAATGAATGGCACGATTTCGGCGGCGGAAGCACCCTTGCGCCCTACAGCGCGGAGTATTGGAAAATAGTGGATTAGAAAGCGAAGGTCGATGGGGGAACCCGCACGGTTCCCCCATCGGGAACCCCTTCCGCATCGGGCGCTTACGCTTACGGAAAATAATTTTTATCGGAATATTTTTTTGTGTAATAAAATTATTTTCCTACCCCGATTAAAGTATAA
>CAZKBV010000018.1:0-22092 GCA_964551215.1 uncultured Oscillospiraceae bacterium
CTATCGCAAGCTCCACTCCTTGCAAGCAAAGTGGAGCGTTGCTCCGATTTAAAATTGACAAATACCGCTTTTACGGGAGGGCAATACTAATGAAGGAAACAGAGAAGGGCGAACAGGCCAAGGAGCTGTTTATGAAGGGCTGCAACTGCTCTCAGGCGGTTGTGTGCGCTTATAAGGACGTTCTCGGCCTTGACGAAAAAACTCTTATGCGGCTGGCAAGCTCCTTTGGAGGAGGCATGGGCCGAATGAGAGAAGTGTGCGGCGCGGTCAGCGGTATGTTTATTGTGGCCGGACTGCTGTACGGCTACGACGATGTAAATGACCCGGAGCTTAAAGCCCGTCACTATAAGCTTATTCAGGACTTGGCCGCAAAATTCAGGGAAATTAACGGCTCTGTTGTGTGCCGTGAGCTTTTGGGGCTGAAAAAGCCGGAGGGGACATACGTCCCTTCGGAAAGAACCGGCGAATACTACAAAAAACGCCCCTGTCCGCAGTTGGTTGAGTGCGCCGTAAATATATTGGAGGAATACAGAAATGCTTAAGCTTTTGAGATACATGAAATCCTTTAAGGCGGAAACGGTGATGGCTCCCCTTTTCAAAATGCTTGAAGCGTTTTTCGAGCTTTTAGTCCCCCTTATAATGGCGAAAATAATTGACGTGGGAATAGCTGACAACGACGCGCCGTACATTGTGCGGCTGTGTCTGCTTATGGCGGCGCTGGGGCTGATAGGGCTGTGCTGTTCAATAACCGCCCAGTTCTTTGCGGCCAGGGCGGCTACGGGCTTTGTCGCAAAGGTGAAGCAGGCTCTTTTCGACCATGTACAATCCCTTTCCTATACAGAGCTTGACACATTGGGAACAAACCGCCTTATAACAAGCATGACCAGCGACATAAATCAGGTGCAAAACGGCGTAAATCTTGTGCTGAGGCTGTTTCTCCGTTCGCCTGTGGTGGTTTTCGGGGCCATGATAATGGCCTTTACGATAGATGTTCCCTCCGCGATGACCTTTGTGGTTACCATACCGGCTCTTTCGGCGGTGGTGTTCGGAATTATGATAATAAGCATCCCCCTTTACAAAAAGGTGCAGGGCGGATTGGACAAGGTGCTGGGCGCGACAAGGGAAAACCTTGAAGGGGCGAGGGTAATCCGCGCCTTTAATATGGAAAAAAGCGAAATAAAGGAATTCGGCGAGAAAAACACCTACCTTACGGGGGTGCAGAAGTTCGTGGGCAGAATATCCGGCCTTATGAATCCGGTCACTTATATTATAATAAATCTTTCCATAGTGTACATTATATATAAGGGCGGCCTTCGCGTGGACAGCGGTCATATAACCCAAGGGCAGGTGGTGGCTTTGGTGAACTATATGTCCCAGATACTTGTCGAGCTTGTAAAGCTTGCCAACCTTATTGTATCCGTCACAAAATCCATTGCCTGCGGCAACCGCATACAGGCGGTGTTTGAAACCGAAACCTCCATGAGCTTCCCCGCCGGCGCGGCTCCGGAGCCGAAAAGCACCGCGGCGGTGGAGTTTAGGGGCGTTTCCATGCGATACAAAAATGCCGGAGAGGAATCCCTTTCGGATATCAGCTTTAAAATAGGCCGGGGGCAGACCGTAGGCGTAATCGGCGGTACCGGCAGCGGCAAGACCTCCCTTGTAAATCTTATTCCCCGCTTTTACGACGCCACAGACGGGGAAGTGATGCTTTACGGGAACGACGTTAAAAGCTATCCGGCGGAGGCTCTTCGGGAAAAAATAGCTGTAGTGCCGCAGAAGGCTGTGCTTTTCAAGGGGACCATACGCTCCAATCTTCTGTGGGGAAACAAAAACGCCTCCGACGAGGATATCCGCTCGGCTCTTGAAGCGGCTCAGGCGGCGGACGTGGTGGCCTCAAAGTCCGGCGGACTTGAAGAAGCCGTTGAACAGGGAGGCCGCAATTTCTCCGGCGGACAGCGTCAGCGGCTGACAATAGCCCGCGCTCTCGTTAAAAAGCCGGAAATTCTTATTCTGGACGACAGCTCCTCCGCGCTGGACTTCGCCACCGACGCGCGGCTGAGAAAGGCCGTCCGCGCCCTTCCCCAAAAGCCTACGGTGTTTATTGTTTCCCAAAGGGCTTCATCGATTCAGTATGCGGATCTTATAATAGTGCTGGACGACGGAAAAGCCGTCGGTGTTGGGACTCACAGCCAACTTCTGGAAAGCTGCGAGGTATATAGGGAAATTTATTCCTCTCAGTTCGGAAAGGAGGCGGCCAAGCAATGAAAAAGAATAAAGGCGTTCTTAAGCGGGTATTAAAGTATATCGGCTTTTACAAAATTTTTCTTTTTCTTTCGATTGCCTTTGCCGCGGTAACGGTGGGGCTTACATTGTATGTGCCGATACTGACGGGGCGCGCGGTTGACCTTATTGTGGGGCCGGGAAATGTGGATTTTGCCGGTATAATGCCCATACTTGCCGAAATAGTAATAATTGTGGGAATTACAGCTTTGCTTCAGTGGCTCATGAATGTGTGCAACAACAAAATTACCTACAATGTAATACGGGATATACGCCGCGACGCCTTTGATAAAATTGAGGCTCTGCCTCTAAGCTATATCGATTCCCACCCTCACGGGGAAATTGTCAGCCGCGTAATAGCCGACGTGGATCAGTTCGCCGACGGGCTTCTTATGGGCTTTACCCAGCTTTTCACGGGAGTTATAACCATTTTGGGAACATTGGGCTTTATGCTCAGCGTAAACGTGAAAATCACGGCGGTGGTGGTGCTGATAACGCCTGTATCACTTTTTGCGGCGGCTTTTATAGCCAAGCGCACCTTTACAATGTTTAAGCTCCAGAGCGAAACCAGAGGCGAGCAGACCGCTCTTATAGACGAAATGATAGGCAGTCAGAAGATTGTCCGCGCCTTCGGCCATGAGGACGAAGCTATGGAAACCTTCGACGAAATAAACGGACGGCTTAACAAATGTTCTCTAAAGGCTATTTTCTTTTCGTCCATAACAAATCCCTCGACACGTTTTGTAAACAGCCTTGTTTATACGGGCGTAGGCCTTACGGGAGCCTTTGCGGTAATAAAAGGAAGGCTCACCGTAGGTCAGCTTTCCTGCTTTTTAAGCTATGCCAACCAGTACACAAAGCCCTTTAATGAAATATCCGGCGTGGTGACGGAGCTTCAAAACGCCCTTGCCTGCGCCGCCAGAATATTCGAGCTTATCGACGAAAAGCCCCAAACTCCCGACAAACCCCACGCAATGGAGCTTACCGAGCCGGACGGCAGCGTTGAGCTTAAAAACGTGTGCTTTTCCTACACTCCCGAAAAAAAGCTGCTTGAAAATATAAGCCTTAATGTGCGTCCGGGCCGGAGAATAGCCATAGTGGGGCCTACAGGCTGCGGAAAAACCACCTTGATAAACCTGCTTATGAGGTTTTACGATACGGACAGCGGCGAAATACTGGTAAGCGGAACGGAAATCCGCGATATTACACGGGAGAGCCTGCGCCGAAGCTACGGGATGGTGCTTCAGGAAACGTGGCTTAAAGCCGGAACCGTAAGGGAAAATATCGTAATGGGCAAGCCCGACGCTACAGACGAAGAGGTTCTGGAGGCGGCAAAGGCCAGCCATGCCCACAGCTTTATAAAGCGTCTGCCAAAGGGCTACGACACCGTTATCGGCAGCGACGGAGGAAGTCTCAGCCAAGGTCAGAAGCAGCTTCTCTGCATAACGAGGGTAATGCTTTGCCTGCCGCCTATGCTGATTCTGGACGAAGCCACCTCGTCCATAGATACCAGAACGGAAATACGCATACAGCGTGCCTTTGCCAAGATGATGAAGGGGCGTACAAGCTTTATAATAGCCCACCGGCTTTCCACCGTTATGGACGCCGACATTATTCTTGTAATGAAGGACGGGAATATTATTGAACAGGGAAGCCACCGAGAGCTGATGGATAAGGGCGGCTTCTACGCGGAACTGTTCAACAGCCAGTACGCGGTGTAAAAAATTAAATTATCGGAATTGAGTATGCCGTCTTTTTGGGCGGCATATTTTTATTTTGCTCACATATAATATACGGAAAGCGGGGACGACCTATGGAAAGCGTATTAAAATATCTGCCTTCGGAAATTGCCCGTGAGGCGGAAAAATATATAGACATAGCCGAGGAAATACGGCTTATGGCCGGCGGAGGGGCGGCTGTGGTGGCGGAGGGTGAGATTTTTTCTCTGGACTGCCGCGTAAGCCGGACTCAGCTTCAAAATATTCTCAACTTCATTTGCCGCGGCGCGGCCTATTCCTCCCAGACGGAGCTTAGGGAAGGCTTTGTCACCATTGAAGGAGGACACCGAGTGGGCGTATGCGGGCGGCTTGCCCCCGGAAACAGCGGTGGAGCTATGGTGGAGCCGTCGGCTCTGTGCTTTCGTATTGCCCGGGAAATAAAAGGCGCGGCGGATAAAATAAAGGAATACATAGGGAAAAACATACTTGTAATTTCGCCGCCGGGCTGCGGCAAAACAACTCTCCTGCGGGACGCGGCGCGTATAGCCGGAAACAAAATGCCCGTTTGCGTTGTGGACGAAAGAAGCGAGCTGGCGGCTGTATACAGGGGCGAGCCGCAGATGGATGTGGGGAAGTACACCTGCGTTCTTGACAGAGTGAAAAAAGCCAAGGGAATGCTTATGGCTCTCAGGGCAATGTCCCCGAAAATCATTGTTACGGACGAAATAGGCTCAAATGAGGACGCGGACGCGGTATACGAGATAATAAACGCCGGAGTGCGGCTTATGACATCGGTTCACGGCTACGGACGGGAGGACGTGCGCCGCCGAGGAAGAATGGGCGAGCTATTGGACGGCGGCCTGTTCGACGTTATCGTAATATTAAAAAACAGGGGAGAGATAGAGGCGGTGCGGAGCGGTGCTTAAAGGGATTGCCGTAATTATGGTGATGTCGGCGGCGTTCCTTTTGGGCTGCCTTAAAAGGGGCGAGCTTTTAAAAAGAGAGGAGCGGCTATCCCTTATAAAGTGGGAAACCGTAAGGCTTAAAAGCCGCGTAGAAAGCTGCAGCGCCGCGCTTCTGGACGCTTTTGAGGAAAGCGGATTTTTTGCTCCGGCGGCGGAAAGCATAAAAAACGGGGCGGACGTATATTCCGCCGTTCTGCCCTTGGGGGAGGATGTGGAGGGCTTCGGACTTTTCGCCCGAGGTCTTGGGGCGGCTACAAGCGAGGAGCAGACGGGGAACATGGAGGTTTTTTTATCTTCGTTGGAACGAGAAATTTCCGCCGCAACGGAGCGGACTCAAAAGCTGGGGCGGCTTTACGTTGGCGGAAGCTTAGCGGTCGGGGCGGCGGTGTGCATTATGCTTATTTGAAGGAGGAGCGGAGCTTGGAGGTAAATTTAATATTTCAGATTGCCGGAATAGGCGTTATAGTTGCGGTTATGAATCAGCTTCTTACGCGTTCCGGCCGTGAGGAACAGGCTCTTATGACAACCATTGCCGGTCTGGTTATCGTACTTATAATAATTGTGGACAAAATAGGCGAGCTGTTTACTACGGTTAAAACCGTTTTCGGGCTATGAGCGTCGGAAGCATATGCGCTCTTGGGGTGTGCGCCGCCATAATGGCTCTCTCCATAAGGGAAATCCGCCCCGAAATGGCACGTCTGCTGTCATTGGCGGCGGGGCTGGTCATAATGGGAGCGGCGGTAAAAATGGCGGCGGAATTTATTGAGGGGCTTAAGCAGTTTTCCCAATTCAGCCCTTCGGCGGGAGCCTTTATAAAGCCTTTGCTTAAGATTACGGGCATTGCCTACGCGGCGCAGTTCGCGGCGGAGCTGTGCCGTGACGCCGGAGAAAGCGCCCTTGCCGGAAGGGTGGAGCTGGCGGGAAAAACGGCCATAACCCTTATGAGCTTCCCCATAATCAAGGAGGTATTTTTAAGCCTGATGAGGATAATAGACTGAGGCTGTTTTACCGGGGGCCGCCCGCCCCCGCAGGAGGCGAAATATGGACGAGTTATTTATAATGCCGGAAATTTCCGAGGAAAGCAAGGGGTGGATATCCTCCCTTTTGCCGGAGTTTTCCGCCGAGGAAGCCGTAAGTAATATGCTTAAAGGGCAGTTCGGCTTTGATACGGAGGGGCTTTTCAGCCGCTTTATAAACCTGTTTTTGGGAGAGCTGAGAGGCAGCCTTAAGGTTCTGGCTTTACTTTTGGCGATGGGAATATTTTTGGGAATACTGCGCAACCTTCAATCCGCCTTCGGGCGGGAAAGTCTCGGCTCGGCGGCAAATCTTGCGGCGGCGGCGTACCTTACCGCCATAGCCTTGGAGGTGTTTTCCTCGGCAAAGGATTTTGCCCTGACGGCGGTTGACGACCTTTCAATGATAATGGACGCGATACTTCCCCTTACTCTGTCGCTGATGATGAGCGGCGGCATGGCCGTAAGCGGCGGAGCGATACACCCTGTAATATATTTTATGTGTTCCCTTTTGTCGGCGTCGGTGAAAAATATCGCGGTTCCCCTGTCGCTTTTTTCTATGGCCCTGTACATACTTGGCAGCTTCGGCGGCGGGGCGGACGTGTCCGCTTTGGCACAGCTGCTGGGGCGGATTGGAAGGTACAGCATCAGCTTTGTCATGGTGATATTTACGGGAGTCCTTTCCATAACCCGCTTTGCGGCGGCGTCCTTCGATTCCCTTGCGGCAAGGGGACTAAAGTTTGCGGTTTCCTCGGCGGTGCCTGTGGTGGGCGGTTCCATAGCCGACGCGATGAACAGCGTTGCCGGAGGCAGTATACTGATGAAAAATTCCGTGGGCGCGGCGGGAGCGGCGCTTTTGGTGGCGGTGGCGCTGCTGCCTGTGGTGAAGATAGGGGCGCTGTCGCTGGTATTCCGCCTTGGAGGAGCCCTTATGGGGACATTGGGCGGGGACAGGATAGGCGACGCGGTATGCAAAATGGCCGGCTGTCTGGAAATGCTGGTAGCTTCGGTGGCGTCGGTGGCGGTTATGATGGTAATCGCCGTTGCCGCTCTCATGGGAGGATAAAATGGACGGATACATACGTGCCGTAGGCGGAGCGGTAATTCTCGCGGTTCTGGCGGATATGCTGATTCCCGAGGGGAGTATGCGCAGGTACTGCCGCATGGTGTGCGGCTTTATGATACTGGCGGCACTGCTTTCCCCTTTGACGGGAAGCTTTAAGCAGCTGCAAACCGGGGAATACGCCATGGATGCGGAAAAGGCCGAGGCTCAGGCGCGGGCGAGGATACTTGTGCGGCACAAGGAAAATCTTGAAAATTTAATCGAAGCCCGTTTTCCGGGGGCAAGAGCCTATGTTGAGGTTGACAGCGAGGGAAACGTTCTGAGGGCGTCGGCGGAGGGAATTGAGGACGAAGCCGCCGCGAGAAAGTATATCGAAGAAAGCTTTGGAGTAGAAGGGGAGGCCGTAAAAATAAATGAAAATAAAGGAACTGATTAAGGGTGATAAAACAGGCAAAGCCGGAATATATATATTATTGCTTCTGGGCGTTATACTGCTGGCCTTCGGTTCCGTTCCGAAAAAGGAAAAAACGCCTGCGCCGGGGGAAAGCTCCGGAGAGGACTATTTTTCGAGCTTGGAAAACAGGCTTGAAGAAATACTCTCCCGCATAGACGGGGCGGGAGAGGTGGAAATACTTTTGGTAGGGGAAAACAGAGGCTCCATTTCCGTGGAAAAGGACGGCAGCGGCGAAAGCAGCAAAACCGTTGTACTCAGCGGCCAGAACGGGAGCGAGCCGTTGATTCTCGAAGAAAATTCCCCCGGGGTGAGGGGAGCCGTCATAGTAGCTCAGGGGGGAGGCGACGACAGAGTAAAGGCTGAGCTTGCGCAGGCGGCCGCTACGGCTCTCGGAGTGGGGCTTCACAGGGTCGGGGTTTATAAAATGAGCGGTCGGGGAAAGTGATTTTTCCGAAGCAATTTTTTCAATGAAATAAAAGGAGTGTGTTCGTTATGATGATGGTGTTTAAACGCAAGCAGCTTGTGGTTGCGGTGCTGGCGGTGCTTGTGGGAGTGGCGGGGTATCTGAACATAAGTCGGGAAAAAACGGTTGATACCGAGGAAGATGAATTGAGAGAAACAGCCTCCGACGATTATCTGGGAGAAGCCAAGCTTGTGGAAAGCGAAAGCGTTGAGGATTTTTTTGCCCGTGCCAGAGTGGACCGTGAGGCGGGGCGAAGCAAATCCATCGAAACCTTTAATTCCCTCATTTCAAATGAGGATACCGACTCGGAAACAAAGGAAACCGCTCAGCAGGGAGTCCTCGCGCTGGCTCAGAACACCCAAACCGAAACGGCCATTGAAAATCTCATCCGCGCCAAAGGCTTTGAGGACGCAGTCTGCTACATAAACAACGGCCTTGCGAACGTGGTTGTAAAGGCGGAAAGCATAGACAGCGCCGACGCGGCTCTTATATCCGAAATAGTGTCGGAGCAAAGCGGAATAGAAAGTGAAAAAATAAAAATAGTAGAATTAAATTAATACTTGAAATTGAGGGAAAACTATGATAGAATAGATTTGTAAGAATGTAAACACGGGAAAGCTATGAAAAAACACTTTTATACGAAAGGGAGATCAGCTATGGCAGAGGATTTTATCGCTTCCGAAAACGGCAGCATTAAGATTTCCGAAGAGGTAATCACAAGAATAAGCTCCATTTCCGCCAGAGAAGTGGAGGGCGTGGCCGCGCTTTGCGGTAGCGGCAGCTCTATCGGGGATTTTCTCGGTAAGAAAAACCAGAACAAAATCAAAGGGGTAAGGGCGGAAATAGGCGAAAACAGCACAGAGGTGGATATCCATATTGTTGTCCGCTTCGGCGTGAAGATAGGGGAGGTGGCCCGCAAAGTTCAGGAATCCGTAAAGTTCGCCCTTGAATCCTATGTCGGGCTGGATAACGTCCTTATAAACGTTTTCGTAGACGCCGTTGACATTGAAAAAGCCATTCCCATGGTGGCAAAGGAAGCGGCGGAGGACGAGACGGTCGAGGAGGAAACGGCGGAGCCTGAGGCTGAATAAATTTTTAGACCGAATAAATTCAAAATATGGGCTGCTTCCGAAATTTTTCGGGAACGGCTGCTATAAAAAATCCAAAACAAAAGGAGAAATCAATATGAACAACATTCCTAAGATCAAGGTGGGTATCGTTGCGGTAAGCCGCGACTGCTTTCCCGAATCTCTTTCCGTTTCAAGGAGAGATGCCCTTGTAAAGGCATATGCCGCGAAGTATAATCCCGAAGATATTTACGAATGTCCCGTATGTATAGTGGAAAGCGAAATACACATGCGGCAGGCTCTTGCCGACATTAAGGCGGCGGGCTGCAACGCGCTGTGCGTATATCTTGGCAACTTCGGCCCCGAAATTTCCGAAACAATGCTCGCTCAGCAGTTCGACGGCCCCAAGATGTTTGTTGCCGCCGCCGAGGAAAACATCGGCTGTCTTTCCGACGACAGAGGCGACGCGTACTGCGGTATGCTCAACGCCAGCTATAACCTTAAGCTCAGGGGAGTTAAGGCGTATATCCCCGAATATCCCGTGGGAACCGCGGAGGAATGTGCCGATATGATACACGAGTTCCTTCCCATAGCAAGAGCCGTCGCCGGACTTAAGAATCTGAAGCTCATATCCTTCGGCCCCCGTCCGCTGAACTTCCTTGCCTGCAACGCTCCCATTTATCAGCTCTATCAGCTGGGCGTTGAAATTGAGGAAAATTCCGAGCTTGACTTGTTTGAGGCCTTCAACAGCCACGCCGGCGATAAGAGAATCCCCGCCGTTGTTGCCGATATGGAAAAGGAACTGGGCGGCGGCAATATGAAGCCCGAGGTGCTTCCCAAGCTTGCCCAATACGAGCTTACCCTTCTTGACTGGGTGGATGCTCACAGGGGTAGCAAGGAATATGTTGCAATTGCAGGCAAGTGCTGGCCCGCGTTCCAGACCCAGTTCGGCTTCGTACCCTGCTATGTAAACAGCCGCCTTTGCGGACGGGGTATTCCCGTTTCCTGCGAGGTTGACATTTACGGCGCGCTCAGCGAATACATAGGCATCTGCGTAAGCGAGGACGCGGTTACCCTTCTTGACATCAACAACTCCGTTCCCGCCGATATGTACAAGGCGGATATCGAAGGCAAATTCGGCTATACTCATAAGGACACGTTTATGGGCTTCCACTGCGGCAACACCTGCTCGACAAAGCTGGCGGCCTGCTCCATGAAGTACCAGAAGATAATGGCAAGAAGCCTTCCTATAGAGGTTACCAACGGCACTCTTGAAGGCGACATCGCTCCGGGTGACATCACGTTTTTCCGCCTTCAGTCCACAGCCGATTCTAAGCTCAGGGGCTATATCGCCAACGGCGAGATACTTCCCGTCGCGACCCGTTCCTTCGGCTCCATCGGCGTGTTCGCAATTCCCGAAATGGGACGCTTCTACCGCCATGTGCTTATAGAGAAGAACTTCCCCCATCACGGCGCGGTAGCTTTCGGCCACCACGGCAAGGCGCTTTACGAGGTGTTTAAGTACATCGGCGTTCCCGCTGAGGAAATCGGCTTTAACCAACCCAAGGGTATGCTCTATAAGACGGAAAACCCTTTTGAGTAATTGAATATTCACCGGCGCGGGACGGTTCCGCGCCGCCGCGGCGGTAACGAAAGGATGATTAAATTGTTGGAGGAACTTAAAGAAATTGTGCTCCGGGCAAATCTGGAGCTTCCGAAGAAAAATCTTGTCACCTATACATGGGGCAATGTCAGCGGCATAGACCGGGAAAAGGGGCTTGTGGTAATCAAGCCCAGCGGCGTTCCCTACGAGGAGCTTAAGGCCGAAGATATGGTGGTTTTGGACATGGACGGCAACAAGGTTGAGGGGAGTATGCGCCCCTCCAGCGACACTCCCACCCATATTGCCCTTTACAAGGCCTATCCCGAGCTTGGCGGCGTTGTTCATACCCATTCCCGGTACGCGACAATATGGGCTCAGGCCGGTATGAGTATTCCTCCTTTGGGTACGACCCATGCGGACTATTTTTACGGCCCCATTCCCTGCACCCGTTCCCTTACAAAGGAGGAAATAGAAGGGGAGTACGAGCTTAACACGGGCAAGGTAATTATCGAGACGTTTAAAAGCAAAAATATCAATCCCGTTTACGTTCCCGGGGTTGTGGTTCATTCCCACGGACCGTTTTCATGGGGCAAAACTCCCGATGAAGCCGTTCACAACGCGGTGGTTATGGAGGAAGTGGGCATGATGGCTCTTAATACAAAGCTGCTTAACCCTGCCATACCCGATGTTGACGCGTTTTTGCTGGACAAGCATTTTATGCGCAAACACGGCGCAAACGCGTACTACGGACAAAGCAAGTAAGAAGGTAATTTTATGACTTATACGTATAAACCCAAGGGTGTCTGCTCCAGAAGCATATCCCTTGAAATCGACGACGACAAAACAATAAAAAGCGTCAGCTTCGTAGGCGGCTGCAACGGAAACACCCAAGGGCTTTGCTCCCTTGTAAAGGGCATGAAGGCCGAGGAGGTAATCGCGAGGCTGAAAGGAATAAACTGTAATGGCCGAGGGACGTCCTGCCCCGACCAGCTTGCCAAGGCTATAGAAGAAGCAATAGGGTAGGGCGCGGCTTGCTTAAAAGGGCAAAATAGCTTTAAAAGAAAATAAAGAACCGTTGACAGAAAATCCGAGGGCGCACCCTCGGATTTTCGATATTAATCAATAATTTTGCGCCTTTACCTCAAAGAATGCCTGGGGCTTTCCGCATACGGGGCATACCCCTGGAGCGGCCTTGCCGAAGCATATATGTCCGCAGTTACGGCATATCCACATGGCATCCGCGTCCTTGGTGAATACCAGCTTGTCCTTTACATTTTCCATAAGCTTAAGATAGCGTTCCTCATGGGCTTTTTCAATTTCCGCGACTTTTTTGAAAAGAAACGCAATATGCTCAAAGCCCTCTTCTTCAGCGGTTTTCGCAAATTCCGCATACATTTGCGCCCATTCAAAATGCTCGTCCGCCGCCGCGTCCCGCAGGTTTTCCGCCGTGCCGGGAATGTTGCTGTCGTGGATGAGCCGGAACCAAATCTCCGCATGAGCCTTTTCATTTGCCGCTGTTTCCTTAAAAATATCCGCAATTTGCTCATATCCGTCCTCCTTGGCTTTTTGGGCGTAGTAGGTGTATTTGTTTCTCGCCTGGGATTCACCCGCGTACGCCGCCATCAGGTTTGCTTCCGTTTTGGAGCCTTTTAAATTCATAATTAATCCTCCTTTAGGTTTTTAGTTTGCCTTATTGTAAAAAAATTATTCGGATTCGGAAGGCTGAAACATAATCAAGTAGGACTTGCCAAAAAACAGCGCAAGAATATTTTGCGATATAGTTAAATTTATGCTTGCAAAAACAACAGATATAGTATATAATTATTTTAAACTGGGTTAAATTGTTTTATTCAGCAGTTATTAAGGAGGTATAATATATGGACACATCTGAAAAGCTGTCTCTTCTTCGTGAGGCCAAAGCAAAGGCTCATGGGGGAGACAAAACAAAACAGTCCCCGGCTCGCGAAAGGATAAGCGCCCTTCTGGACGAGGGAAGCTTTATTGAAACCGGAGCCCTTGTTTCGGCTAAAACCGGATTCACTCCGGCTGATGGTGTTGTTGCCGGATACGGCACCGCAGACGAAAGGCTTGTTTTCGTTTACGCTCAGGATCCGGACGTTTTGGGCGGGGCCATAGGTGAAATGAATTCCGCTAAAATCTGCCGTATTTATGAAATGGCGGCCAAAATGGGCGCTCCCGTCGTGGGAATATGGGATTCCTGCGGAGCCAGAATAGGCGAGGGAATAGAGGCTCAGTCCGCTATGGCGAAGATTTTTTCGGCAGTTTCAAAAATAAGCGGCGTGGTACCCAACATTTCCGTCGTAATGGGTAATTGCGCCGGCGGAGCCGCCGTTGCGGTGAGTATGAGCGACTTTGTTATAATCAATGAAAAAACCGGGCGTATGTTCGTTAACGGCCCTTCCCTTATTGAAGCCTCCACAGGCAAAAAGCCCGCGGTGGACGGCAAGGGAGCGTATAAGGCGTGCGGCAGCGCTCATTTTATGGGTAAGGACGACTTTGCGTGTATGGAAACGGCGCGTCTGCTCCTAAGCTACCTTCCCTCTAACAATTTGTCGGACGCCTTTGCTCTTGAATCCGGTGACGACCTTAACAGAATATGTCCGTCTCTGGAAGCTCTTGAAGGGGACTTCGACATGAGGGCCGTTGTGGCGGAAATCGCCGACGACGGAGCCTATATGGAGGTGCAGACGGAATACGCCAAGGAAGCCAGCGTGGGCTTTATCCGAATGAACGGCTCTACCGTAGGAGTGGCCGCAAATCAGCCCAAGGAAAACGACGGCGTTCTCACAGGACGGGCAGTTGAAAAGATAGCCCGCCATGTACGCTTTTGCGACTGCTTCAATATTCCCGTGCTCACTCTTACAAGCGCCGACGGCTTTGCGGTAAGCGCAAGCGAGGAGGAATGGGGTCTTGCAAGGAAGGCCGCAAGAATGGTATACGCCTTCAGCGAAGCCACAGTCCCCAAGGTAAACCTTATTGTGGGCAAGGCCTACGGAAGCAGCTACGCCGCGATGAACAGCAAGCAGCTTGGCGCGGATATGGTATTAGCCTTCCCTCAGGCGGAAATCGCGGCAATGAGTCCTTCGGCGGGAGTGCAGCTTCTCTATGAGGATAAGCTCCACGAGGGTATGAGCCGTGAGGAGCTTGAAGAGGAGTATAAAAAAACGGATGCGTCCCCTCTTATGGCGGCGGCGTCGGGCTGTGTGGACGATGTTATAGAGCCATCTGAGGCAAGATGCAGGATTATAGCCGCCTTTGAGATGCTGGCAAGCAAGCGCGAAGCTCCGGTTTCCCGCAAGCATGACAATATGCCCCTATAGGATGAGGTGAGGATATGGAAAAGGAGTTTGTGGTGTCCGAGCTTATCGGACGAGGGCTTGCTTATACCGTTATGGGTATCTGCATTGTGTTCCTCATACTTATTATAATAATGCTGGTAATTAAGACTATGGCGCTTTTCTCCGCCCCTGAAAAGAAGGAGGAAAAACAGCCCTCTTCCGCCGTAGCGGCGGTGGAAGAGGCCGTTAAGGAAACCGATGATTCCGAGCTTGTCGCCGTAATTACCGCCGCCGTAGCCGCCGCAATGGGTACGGGCGCGGCATCTGTCAAAATAAGGTCTTATAAAAAGACGGCCTCGTGGAACGACGCAGGGCGCAGAGAAGCTATCGAAAACAGATTTTAAGAAGGAGTTTAATCATGAGAAAATTTATAGTAAACGTAAACGGCAATTCCTATGAGGTTGAGGTTGAGGAGGTAGGGGCTGAAGCCTCCGCTCCCGCGCCCAAGAAAGCGGCGGTAAGCGCTTCCGCGCCCAAGAAGGCGGCGGCTCCCGCCGGAAACGGCGAGCCTGTTAAGGCTCCCATGCCCGGCAACATTCTTGACATAAAGGTGTCTAACGGTCAGAACGTAAAGAAGGGCGATGTGCTTGTAATTCTTGAAGCCATGAAAATGGAAAACGAAATCAAGGCTCCCAAAGACGGCACGGCCACTGTTTTGACGTCTAAGGGCGCGGCGGTAAACACAGGCGACGTTCTTGTTACCCTTGCCTGACGCGGATTCGGGCTAAAGTAACGAAAAGAATGGAGTTGATTTGTTTTGTTGTCTAATCTGTTAGAGGGCTTCAGCGCGTTTTTCGCCAAAACCGGCATTGCGCAGATAGTGGTAAACTTAGACTGGAAAACCATTGTTATGCTGGCTATAGCGTGTCTGCTTCTTTACCTCGCTATTGTTAAAAAATTTGAACCCCTTTTGCTTCTGCCGATAGCCTTTGGTATGCTTCTGGCAAACCTGCCCTTGGGCGAGGTGATGCATATGGAGCTGTTTATTGACCCCGCCGACCCGAACAAGCATTTGAATATTCAGGAAATAGTTGAAAAGGGCGGCCTGCTTGACCTTTTGTATTTGGGGGTTAAGCTGGGAATTTATCCGCCTCTTATCTTCCTCGGCATAGGCTGCATGACGGACTTTGGGCCCCTTATAGCCAATCCCAAGAGTATTCTTTTGGGCGCGGCGGCTCAGTTAGGTGTATTCATCACCTTCATAGGAGCAATACTGCTGGGCGCTTTCGGCATCGCCGGCTTCGGCGCCGACGGAACTGCCGCCACGGTATTTAAAGAGGCCGCGTCTATAGGTATTATCGGCGGCGCCGACGGGCCAACGGCCATATATGTTACAAAAACTCTGGCCCCGGGGCTTCTCAGCGCAATCGCTATCGCGGCTTATTCCTATATGGCTCTTATTCCCGTTATTCAGCCCCCTATAATGAAGGCTATGACGACTAAGGAAGAAAGAAGCATTGTTATGGAGCAGCTTCGCCCCGTAACCAAGCGCGAAAAGATTTTGTTCCCCATCATAGTTACGATAGTTGTTGTGCTTATTGTTCCCGATGCCGCGCCTCTTATAGGTATGCTTATGTTCGGCAACCTTATCAAGGAAAGCGGAGTTGCCGAGCGTCTGTGCAAAACGGCTCAGAACGAGCTTATGAATATAATCACAATATTCCTTGGCGTAACGGTTGGCGCAACAGCCAAGGCCGAAACCTTCCTCACGCTTAAGACGCTCTTTATAATCGGTTTGGGCTTGCTTGCTTTCTGCGTAAGCACGGCGGGCGGTCTGCTTTTCGGCAAAATTATGTGCAAGGCTTCCGGCGGAAAGATAAATCCTCTTATCGGCAGCGCCGGAGTAAGCGCGGTTCCTATGGCCGCTCGAATGTCTCAAAAGGTCGGTCAGGAGGAAAATCCGGCAAACTTCCTGCTTATGCACGCTATGGGGCCCAACGTTGCCGGCGTAATCGGCAGCGCGGTTGCCGCCGGAGTGTTCCTTGCCCTTAACAACGCGGGAATGTTTATGTAAGATAAAAGGAGTGAAAAATAATGGCTAATAAAAAACCTGTAAAAATTACAGAAACAGTACTTCGAGACGCTCATCAGTCCCTTATCGCTACAAGAATGACCACCGAAGAAATCCTCGGAGCCGTGGAAATGCTTGACAGGGTTGGCTTTAACGCCCTTGAGGCATGGGGCGGAGCTACGTTCGACAGCTGTCTGCGTTTCCTTAATGAGGATCCGTGGGAGAGACTTCGCAAAATCAAGGCTAAGGCTAAGAATACAAAGCTTCAGATGCTTTTCAGAGGTCAGAACATTCTGGGCTACCGCCATTACGCCGACGATGTGGTGGAGTATTTTGTGCAGAAATCCATTGCCAACGGCATTGATATAATCAGAATTTTCGACGCTCTTAACGACGTGCGCAATCTTAAAACGGCCATAGACGCCACCAAAAAGGAGGGCGGCCACGTACAGGCGGCTATTTCCTACACTATCAGCCCTGTGCATAACAACGCTTCCTTTGTGGATTTGGCCAAGCAGTTTGAAAGCTCCGGCGCGGATTCCATATGTATAAAGGATATGGCCGGTCTGCTCACTCCCTACACAGCCTATGAGCTTGTTACGGAAATGAAAAAGGCCGTTAAGATTCCCATTGAGCTTCACACCCACTACACCAGCGGCATGGCTTCCATGACGTACCTTAAAGCGATAGAGGCCGGAGTCGATATTGTTGACTGCGCAATGTCTCCCTTCGCTATGGGTACCTCTCAGCCGCCTACGGAATCTCTTGTGGCAACCTTGAAGGACACTCCCTACGACACAGGCTATGACCTTAATTTGCTCAGCGATATTGCGGATTATTTCCGTCCCATACGTGAAAAGTATATAAAGGAGGGGGTTCTCAATCCCAAGTCACTTGCGGTTGATGTAAACACGCTTAAATATCAGGTTCCGGGAGGTATGCTCAGCAACCTTATTTCCCAGCTTAAGCAGCTTGGAGCCGAGGACAAGTTCCAAGATGTTCTTAAAGAGGTTCCCCGTGTCCGTGAGGACGCCGGCTTCCCGCCCCTTGTAACTCCTACCAGCCAGATAGTCGGCTCTCAGGCGGTGTTTAACGTGGTTTTGGGCGAACGCTATAAGAACGTCACCAAGGAATTTAAAGGCCTTGTAAAGGGCGAATACGGGAAAACTCCCGTTCCCATCAAGGAAGAATTTGTAAAGAAGATAATAGGGGACGAAAAGCAGATTACCTGCCGTCCGGCGGATAACATTCCCAATGAGCTTGATAAGTTCCGTGATGAGATACGGGAATACATCGAGCAGGACGAGGATGTTCTCAGCTACGCTCTGTTCGATCAGGTGGCCGTGAAGTATTTCAAGTTCCGTCAGGCTCAAAAATATAAGGTGGACGCGGAGCTTGCGGACAGCAAAAATAAAGTTCATCCCATATAACCCAAGCGCAGATGTCCCCCGCCTCTAAGGCGGCGGGTTCCATTTCAGAATTTCAGTGGGAGTTATAATCTCCCACTGAAATTCTGAGGAGCTAACGCTCCCTGCGCAAGTTGCAATCGTTCGCAAGCTCCATTTCAAGCAAGCTTGATGGAGCGTTGCTCCGATTTAAAATTGAATGAGCGAAAAAAGCTCTGCGCGAATGATTTTTCAAACGCGCAGAGCTTTTATATTGCCTGTTTTCAGATGCCGTTAATTTAGTTTTCGCTGGGGATTACCACAATTGTAGTCGCAACGAAGGCTCCGTTTACATAAGAACCGACAGCCGTTATAATCTGACCCTTTTGAAGCTTGGAGAAGGTAAGAGTTTTGCCGGTAGAGCTGTCAACAATTGTGGCGGAGGTGGTGGAGCCGGATTTGGAAACGAATATCTGCTCTGTGTCGCCGTCCATATTAAGGTTGATAAAGCCGTAGCTTGTGTTGATATCCTCGATTATACCGCTCTTTTGATAGCTTGTGGAAGCCGCGGAGGCTGTTACGGAAGTAACGCTGTCGCCCTCAAGGTCAACATCCACGCTTGTACCGAGACGAAGGTCATAGATGGAAGCGTTATCGCCGCCCACATAGTAAACCGCGTCGGCGGAAATGGAATATAAGGTTTCTTCGCCGCCGGATCTTATCCCCAGCTTGGGAGAGGAGGAAATAAGAATGGAGGAAATGGTGCCGGAAGCGTTGGATTTTGTGCTTGTCGCAACGATTTTCGTAACTATACCGCCCTTAAGCGTAAGGGTAACCTTATCGCCCGAAAGCACTTCTCTGAGGGTGGATTTGCTGCCGTTGCGGGTAACGGTTACCTCGTCGGATACAGAGTAATCAACCGTTTCACTGGTGCTTGTGCCGTTATCGTCGGTAAGACGGACGGAAAGCGAATATTCCGGCGAAAGAGAAATATCGCGAACCGTTCCTGTAACGGTCTTGTCGCCTGATTCGCCGTCAATGGCGGTAACCGCGCCGTTTTTAACAGTAACTGTTACATAATCTCCCGCGGAAAGAGCGCTGAATTTCGTTTCTTTGCCGTTGTAGGTAACTTCCGGCTCAGACTTGGCGAGAAATTTGAACTCTCTGGATTCCGAGGTTTTGTCGTTTATTACGTAAAAGCTTGTGTAGTCGGTTTTTATTGTGATATCCGCAAGGCGGCCCGCAACGGTTTCATTTTCGCCGGCAGGACTGATGACCTCAAGAGCCTTGATGCTGCTTCCGCTGTAAAGCACCAAAGCTGTGCTTCCGTCAGCTATACCGTCAAGGGAATTGACGGCAAAGCCGTCCTTAAGAACGGTAACCTTTTTTGCGTCTATGGAATATTCCTCGTTTTTCTTTTCTTCTTCGTTGTAAATGCTTATTGAGCTGTTCTCGGCGTTAACGCTTCTTACCGTACCGGCAACTGTGGAATAATCCAAAGTGTTAAGTATACGGTGAAGCAGAATTGCTATCTGAACGCGGGTTACGTTTTCGTTGGGGCCGAAGCAATTGTCCTCCAGACCATTCATAAGCCCTTCCTGAGTTACATATTCCACATAAGCCCTTGCGGAGGCGGGAATCTCGTTGTAGTCGCTGTAATCCAGAAGAACAGCCGTATTGTTCTTTACCTCGTCCTCCGCGCCCATAAGCTTTGTAAGAAGAACAGCCGCCTCGTATCTTTTCAGAGCGGAGCTTGCGTCGTCAAGATATTCGTCAAGCTCGTCCTCATGGAGCACGTCCTTGTAAAGCAGGAAAGCCACCTCTTTTTTGTAGCTGTTATAGGTAGACCCCAAATCGTATTCATCAAGAATGGGGGAGTAGAGGGTATAAGCGTATTCGGTAAACGGCTCATAGTCCGTGTTGGAAAAACCCACCGCGCGAGCAAGGAAAATCAGAGCCTCAATTTTTTTGACAGAGGTTGCGGGGCGGAAGGTTCCGTCAGTATAGCCCTTGATTATACCGATAGTTGTCATTTCCTCAATCTCGTCCATAGCCCAGTCGTAGTCCGGACTGATTACATCGGAGAAGCTGCTTTCGGCAAAGCTGACGGCGGAAATAACAGTGCATAAAAGACACAATGCCGTAACGGCGGACAGAAATTTTTTGAACATTAAAAGTCCTCCTTTTGAATTTCCGGAGTATACGGCCCGATTAAGACAGAATATACCCCGAACATTATATTATATTTTCATTATAACACAAGGCATTATAAAATTCAACAAAAATTTTAAGAAATTTGTATTAATTTATTTTAAAAACAAATAGAATCAAAAAAATTTGAATAAAAAAGGCTAAGGCGACAGAAGCGGATAATATCCGCCAATGGCCGCGATTATTAGCGTGGGGGCGGCTTATAAGCCGCCCCCACAATTTCATGCGATAAATTATCTCGGAGAAAAAATTTGTTTTTTACGCTATTTAAGACGATTTTTTATTTTTCGGCCTCGGCAACCTCAAGAGTTAAAGGAATTTCGGTTCTGTTACCGACGAAGTCCTCAACGTATATGGTTACGGGATAGGTTCCGGGAACGGTAACATCCAGCATGGATACGTCCGCGGTCACATAGGCCTTAATGTCCACGCCGGTAATGTCCTCAGCCGTCTCAACGTAGTTTGACCAAGTTATTCCCGATGTGTCCGTATCCAGCGCTATGGACATAAGCTTATCTTCCCGAAGGGTTTCCTCGTCCTTAAGCACAAGAACCGGAGGAACGGTGTTGTCCTTATCGTAAATATATACAGTTTCCTTTCTTTCGGCCACATTACCGGCCTTATCGGTAACCCGGACAGTCAAGCCTTCGTCGTATTTGCCCACTTTGCTGAAGTCAACTCCGCTGTAGTCCACCTCAAAGCGGTCCTCCTCAAAGGGAACGGAGTCCTCGCTGAAGTCTGTTTCTCCGTTTTTATACGCTTCGTCCTCGGCAAGCTCAATATCGTTCGCGCCACGGATAAGAATCTTGCCCTTTACATTTTTTAACTCATACTCGCCGTCAACGCCGTCGCTGGCCTTATATATTTCAGTCCAGTCAATTTTAGCGGGGTCGGTGCCTTCGGCGAATACCACAGGCACATCTTCGACCTTGGAGATGCTGGGCTTTACGTTATCCACAACCTCGCCGGAGTTAAGAGCCTTGGAAATGCTTTCGATTTTATTGTATACGCCGCCCTTTTTAGCTTCTACGTTTATGCGGTACTTGGGAGTTCCGCCGACGCCGTATACGCTGCGGCCAAAGGTGTTCTGAGCCCAATCCCAGAAAACTTCAACGGACTCGCCGAACTCGTTTTCCTCAATAGAGCCGAGCTGACGGTAAATTCTAAGGTTGGCGTCGCCTATAACGGGATGGAAAATGTCTATGCCGTCCTCAACGGCCTTGCTGGGAGCCATTGTCTCAATATACTCCGCAACGCTGTCAACTCTGCCAAGCTCCTTGTAAAATTCGCTGCGGTACATTGCGTACGCTTCAAGAGCGAGACGGCTTTCTTCTTCGCTGAAGCCCTTAAGCATACCGACGCTGTCCGCGACGGAGCTGTATATCTGATAGCGTCCTCTTGTAGCGTCGTTCTCATAGTCAGCGTAAGGGTCGGTATAGACGATATCGTCGGGACGGGGGAAGGGGATAACTCCCATAGACTCGCCTCTTTCGGCGAGAGAAGAGCCGCAGTTGTCCATCATCCAACGGGCAGCGTTGTTAAAGACGGTTTCTCCGGCCATAAACGCGTTTGTCGGAGCCATATATCCGGTATCAACAGAGTTGGGGCCGGCCTTGAGGGTACACATAAGCCCCTTTGTGATAAGGCCGTCCAAATATTCCGCCGCAACCTTTCCTTCCTCGGAGTCAAAGCTCATTTCGCTTCCGTCGTAAAGACACGCGCCGTTGGAATGAAGGGCGAAAAGTATTGTGTACATATAATTTGTGTGGAAGGCGTAAATTTCGTTGCCGCTGGCGGCCTTCTTACCCGAAAAATAAACCTTTATTTTATTGAGGTAATCCTCAAAGGTACTCCAAGTCCATTTGCCCTGCTCGTAAAGAGTCGCGGGATAAACGGTCTGGCCGTTTTCCTTAAGAGAAGGCACCTGCTCAATAAGGGTTGCGTTGTAAACCAGAGGCCAGTTGTTCATATAAATATAGTCTCTGTTCATAAGGTAATAATTGCCGAAGCACTTGTCCAGCAAAATCCAGCTGTAATCCTCGTTGCTGTCGAAAATATCCTTATATTTATCCAACGGCTGAAGCACGTTCTGGGAAAGAATAGTACCCTGAGAACCGTTGGCCATAATGGGAATATGGCACAAAGGGTCGCCCGCAAGCACCGTCTGAAGCAGGCACTGCTTAATGTCTGTCGGATAAGACACCCACTTGATGTCAACGCCGAGATTATCCTTTACGGTGTTAAGCGCGGCGATAGCGGCCCGACGGTTATCCTCGCTCATGCCGGATTCGCCCGTGATTTCGTCAGTCCAGTAAGGGTCATCCTCAGGCTGGTAGTGATGCCCTATGTAAATCGTGGAAACATCGGCGACAGGATTGTTATTTCCCTCGGAGCCGAAGCAACCCGTAAGCGCCGCCGTGACAAGAGCGGCGCTTGATGCGGCCAAAATGCCTTTTTTGATTATGTTTTTCATATTTTTCCCTCAATTCTTTCGCATAAC
>CAZKBV010000018.1:22192-25857 GCA_964551215.1 uncultured Oscillospiraceae bacterium
CTGAACCAATACCTTACATTAGATTATACTATAATGTATTTTGTTTGTCAAGCATATCCGTATACAAAAATAGGAATTTACATTTGTGAATTCCTACTAATACATTTTACCTTAATGTATAATTTCCAAACATATCGCTGCGGCTGATATCCTTGCGGAAAATTTCTTCCATGCTTATTCCGAGCGCGTTGCACAGAGAGGCTGTGTAAAAAAACATTTCGCCTATCTGAGTTTCCACGGCGGCGGCGCAATCCTCGCATATATTGCCTCTTATTTGGCTTTCGGCGTTTCTGCCCGCGCTTCTTTTACCGTGTATTTCAATGCATCCGCAGCCTGTTACGGCCTTGATTACGCTTCTTGCAACACGGGCGTCGGCGTATTGCAGCTTTGTCAAAATGTCCAGCACGCTTTTGTTTCTTGCCGGAATTTTTGCCGCGCTTCTTTGATACTCGTTTATTAAATCCGCGTCCATGACGATTCTCCTTTTAAACCGGCATTTCAATTGCTCGGGCTATAATTAAATTATAGTACGGGATTGGAATTTTGTCAATGAGAGAGATTGTCGAATAAAACGCGGCCGCGTCTGTATATACAATAATTTATACAGCCATTTTTATTCTCCGATTATTTTATAGCTTATATCTTTTTGCTGAACCGTTTCCAGAATCAGGCTGTTTTCGCGGCAGTATACGGTAAGCCCGCCGTGACCGTCAAAGGCGTCCGAGGCGCAGCTAGACAGGGGGGAGATTACGGTGACCGATTTAAGCGAAGAACAGTCCGCAAAGGCTTGGCTCCCGATGACGCAGGCTTTTTCCGTGATTACCTCCCTGAGATTGGGGCATCCGTAAAAGCAGCGTTCCCCGATGTCGGCCTCGCCCTTTATTTCAACACGGCTGAAATCGGTTCTGCCGGCAAAGGCCTCGGCTTCTATTTCGGTATATTTTTCGGAAATTACAATGACGCCATCCTTTATTTCAAGCTGTTCGGCTCTGGGCAAGGTGAGAACGTTTTCCGGCGTTGCCTGAGAAGCGAAGAAAATTACCAACGCGGCAATTACAACAACCGCGACGGATATTATTATGACTTTTTTCATAGATTTTTCAATCCTTTCGGAATAGTTTTAAGCCGAAACAGCGGTAAACAAAAGCCGCATTTTGGATGCGGCCTTGAAATTTAGGGGGATGCTTCGCTCAGAGCGGAGCCGGGAGTTTCGTTTTCAATGGTAAACGTGATATCCACGGTGCCGTCGCCGGAGGTTATGCCCTGCGGCAAATCAAGGGAAGCCTTTACAACTTCCTTGTCACTGACGCTTGAAATATCCACCGGAAGTGTTTTTATTTCCGTTATACCGGCGAGAACGTCAGGCTCGCCGTAAATTACAACGGTCTGAGGCTCATAGGTTATTTTTTTGCCCAGCAGAAGCTCATCCTGAACCACAGCCAGCGGCACGGTTTTTTCCTTTAAAATTGTGTAGCTTACCTCTACGGAGGAAGGCTCGAAGGTCACGCCGGTGATTGCCTTGCCGTCCGCGTCAAAGGCCGTAAGTCCGGCGGTTACGGAGTTGCTGCTGCTTATTCCGCTTACGCTTACGCTTTTGGTTGAAACCGAGCTTACCGAAGCCAACGCGCTCTGGGAACCCCGCACGGTAACCTCCGTGGGGCTTACGCTGCTTTCCACAAGGTCGTAGCCCTTTGAGGGGACTCCGACAATGTTTACCGAAACGGGACATATATCCGTTATTATTTTTTCAACGCTTACCTCTATGGAATTTTTTCGGGAGTCGGAAACATCTATATTTTTTTTGTCAACGTTTATGTCGCAGCTCAATGTGGAAACTCCGGAGGAGGAAATACCGGAAACGTCCAGCTTTACGGAGATATCCTTAGAGGTAATCTTTGCCAGCGGCAGCCGTTCGCCCTTGATTTTAACGTCAAGGGTGGTGCGGCTGACGTCCGTTACACAGTAGCCGTTCTGATCCAGCACATCCGACCCCGTAACGACTATCGGAACATTATTTATCCACCGGGTCATTTCCGTATTTTCCTGATAAGCGACAATTGCCCAAAGAACTACGGCAATGAAAACCGAAAGTATTTTGTAAAAGAGAGAAGGGTTTTTTGTTATTTTTTCCATGACAGCAAACCTCCTATTCTGCCGCGCATTCCGTGGTCGGAATTTTCGGCGGAGTTTGCGCTCAGTACTTTATTTATGGCCTTTTTAAGAGGCTCCTCGGTATAGTTTCGGCTCATTTCCCCGTCTACGGCAAGACTTATTTTGCCCGTCTCCTCGCTTACAACAACAACCGCCGCGTCGCTCACCTCCGTAAGGCCTATTGCGGCTCGGTGGCGCGTACCCAGCTCACTGCTGAGAAATTCGTTTTTGGTAAGCGGAAGAATACATCTGGCGGAAAGTATTTTGCCGTCCCTTATTATTACGGCTCCGTCGTGGAGGGGAGTGTTGGGTATGAAAATATTTATCAAAAGGTCGCGGGATATGTTTCCGTTTATTTCACAGCCCGTGCGCAATATATCGCTGTTTTTTACCTCGCGCTCCAGCACTATCAGCGCTCCTATCCTTTTTGAGCTCATGTAGGCGCAGGCGGCGGCTATTTCCTCGGCGGTTTTTTCCGACGAGCCGCTTTCGTCCTGAGCGAAGAACTCGGCGAAGTTTGTGCGCCCAAGCTTTTCGAGAGTGCGTCTAAGCTCCGGCTGGAAAAGTATCATAATGGCTATAACGCCGAACTGCATAAGATTTTTCAATATGTAATTTACTGTGTTGAGGTGAAGCCAACCGCTCGCGAAGGTAGCGGCAATAATAAGAAGTATCGCCTTGATAACGGGCTTCGCGCGGCTTTCCTTAAACAGCATACAAAGCTTGTAGCAAACAAATGCGATGATTATTATGTCAATTAAATCCGTAATTCGGAATACAAGAAAAAAGCTTTTAATGGAGTTTAAAATACTTTCCGCCATGTGCTTCACCACCCAATAGAATCATTAGTTTTATTATACATTATTGTCGGGAAAAATAAAAGGGGGACAGAAAAAATGAAACAAAAATTTAACATTCCGGCCGGAAAAATTTTTATTCCGCCGCCGGGAAAACCGCATAGACATATTCTCCGGCGGTTTTCGCGCTTTCTATGCCGGGAAAGGGGGAGGGGTCGCCGGTAAGATGCTTTACTGCCAGAGCGAAGCTTTCGCCGTCTTTGCCGAAAAGATAATATCCGTGCTTTTTGAAGGCTTCAAAGAAGGCCGTATTGCTGAGAGCCGCTTTAACCCCTTCGTCCGTGCAGGGGTAGGCTCTGGAGGTTATTTTTTCCCAGCCAAAATCCCCCAAGGGAGGGAACCGCCCTTCGGAATTTATGTCGAAATCCCGCCAGCTTCCGTAAAACATCTGCTTGCCAGACTGGGTTATGAGAACTCCGCAAAAGGGACTCATCTCCGTTTTGTATACGAACCGCCCTCCCACGACATTTCCGACGGGCTTGTTTTCATTGCCGATAAGCCAAACCTTCAGCGCGCCCATAACTCCGCTTATGCGAATTTCTATCCCTGTTTCGTCTATGAGGGCGTAGCCCTTTCCGATATCGGCCTTCGGCGTAAGCTCAATTCTTTTTTGCATTTTTTTGACGTCCTTTCCATATAATAATTTACGGGTGTAAA
>CAZKBV010000019.1:0-14116 GCA_964551215.1 uncultured Oscillospiraceae bacterium
TCTGAAGTGTCCCCCGCCGCCTTAGAGGCGGGGGACATCTGCGCTTAGGTTATAACCATTCTTGAAAGCGCGAATATAAGCAGCATAAAGGATATAAACGCCAGAGAAAGGCCGCTGCCTACGCACATAAAGGCCAACGCCCGACGGGAAAACCTGCGCGCTTGGGCCTCCATTTCGTTTTCGGCGGCGTATTCGCACTCCCTCGCAAAAACTATTGCCGGAATCCCCAGCGCCCAGTTTCCGAAAAGCACCGTTGTAACAATAGCCGCAGCCATATGGCTCCTTACGGGCTTTTTTTCCGAGGAAGCGGTCTCTTCGTCAGCGGGCAAAGGGGCTGTTTCGGTATTGCCGTTTGTATTTTCAAAAGAATTTCCGCATCCGGAGCAAAAAGCAGCCCCCGCGTCGTTTTCCGTACCGCATTTTTTGCAAACCATAATATCGGCCTCTCTTTCCTTTATCAAGGGCAGCCTAAAAGTTTCCCTTGTTTTTGGGGTTTATCGGCATTTATCTTTTTTTAAAATCCGTTATTTATTTTATTCCACAAAAATTTTCCAAATCCTTCATAAATGCCGCATTTATTTTAAATAAGGGCCGAAAGCCCTCTTTCGGCGTTTCGGCGGGCGGATTTTTCTCCCGCCGAAGCCCTGAGAAGCAAAGCTTTCTTCCACGAAAAACATATTCCGGCTTGGGCTTCGTTTCAAATGACCCCAAGGAGCGTTGCTCAGATTTAAAAAAAGCCAAAAAAATTGTGCAAAATTTATTAAAAACATTTGACTATTGCGAAAAAATTTGGTAAAATGGTATTAAGGACTGTAGGAAAATATATCTTTCGCGGAAATATTTTTCCCAAAAGCGCAGTTTGCGGGCTCACAGCTTCTTGCGTTTGCTTTAAAATTTGTGAGCGGAAAGGTTTAGGATAAATCTGATGAAAAAAAACAGCGAGGAAAAAACACCTGCCATTGAAAACCCTTACCTTGAAAGCTTTCCGCTGTACCTTTACAATCAGGGAAAGAATTTCAGCTGCTATGACTTTTTGGGCGCCCACAAAACCGATAAATTCGGCATAAAGGGCTACAGCTTTGCCGTATGGGCTCCCAACGCTCAGTCCGTAAGCGTTACGGGGGATTTTAACGGCTGGAACACCGACAAAAACCCCATGTATCCCCAAGGGCAGACGGGAATATGGCACGTTTTCATAGAGGGCGTTGCCGACGGGCAGAATTATAAGTACTGCATTAAAACCAAAGACGGCGAGCTTCTCTATAAAGCCGACCCCTGCGGCTACCGCTGTCAGCTCCGTCCGGAAACCGCCAGCGTCACCTATGACCTCAGCGGCTTTGATTGGACAGACAGCAAATGGGTGGAAAAAAAGCTTATAACGCCTCCCTACGATAAGCCCATGCTTATATATGAAATGCACGTGGGAAGCTGGAAGCAGCACGACGACGGAAGCTTTTACAACTTCAGGGAGCTTGCCGACGAGCTTGTCCCTTACCTTCTGGATATGCACTATACGCACGTGGAGCTTATGCCCATATCGGAATATCCCTTTGACGGAAGCTGGGGCTATCAGGTGACGGGATATTATGCCGTTACCGCCCGATACGGCGAACCGAAGGATTTTATGTACTTTGTCAACAAGCTCCACAACGCCGGCGTCTCGGTAATAATTGACTGGGTACCCGCTCACTTTCCCAGAGACGACCACGGCTTAAGGCGTTTCGACGGAACTCCGGTTTACGAATATGCCGACCCTCGTCTCGGAGAGCATAAGGAATGGGGTACCATGGTTTTCGATTACAGCAAAAACGAGGTCATATCCTTCCTTATATCAAACGCCATGTTCTGGCTGGACAAATTCCATGTGGACGGAATCAGGGTGGACGCCGTAAGCAGTATGCTTTATCTGGACTATTCCCGTACGGAATGGGTGCGCAACAAATACGGCAAGAACGAAAATCTTGAAGCCATTGAATTTCTTAAAACTCTCAACACCGAGGTGTTCAAGCGCTTCCCCAACACGCTTATGATTGCCGAGGAATCCACGGCGTGGCCTCTTGTTACAAAGCCCGCCCACGAAGGGGGGCTTGGCTTCAACTATAAATGGAATATGGGCTGGATGAACGATATGCTCCGCTATATGAGCATGGATCCCTTCTTCCGCAAGGGCAACCATTCGATTCTCACCTTCTCCATGATGTACGCCTTCAGCGAGAACTACATTCTCCCCTTCTCTCACGACGAGGTTGTTCACGGCAAGGCAAGCCTTATCGGCAAGATGTCGGGTCTGGAGGGGCAGAAGTTCGACTCCCTGCGCACGCTTATGATGTACAAAATGTCCCATCCCGGCAAAAAGCTGGACTTCATGGGCAGCGAGCTTGCCCAGGTTATCGAATGGCGCTTTTACGAAGGCCTTGAATGGCATCTTTTGGAGCTTCCCGCTCATAAGAAGTACCACGATTTTATAAGGGAGCTTAACAAATTTTACGTTGAACATAAAGCGTTTTACGAAATTGAAAACAGTTGGGACGGCTTCCGGTGGATAAACGCCAACGACGCCGACCGCAGCGTGATATCGTTTATCCGCAAAGGAAGAAAGCCTATTGATGAAATTGTTGTTATATGTAACTTCACTCCCGTTGAGTACACAAGATACCGTGTGGGAGTTCCAAAGCGCGGAGATTACAAGGAGGTATTCTCCTCGGCGGAGGAACGCTTCGGCGGTACGGGAGAAAGCGTCGGTACGGTGCGGGCGTATAAAAAGCCCATTGACGGAATGGATTTTTCCATAGAGGTAAACCTGCCGCCGATGAGCGCCGTTTATCTTAAACGTGTAAGTCCCAAGAAAAAGCAAAGTAATTAAATTTTGAGCGTATGCGTCTTTCAGCGGCAAAAAACGGCGCGGACGGTCAAGAAGGGGATTAAAAATTCAACCCTTCGCCCGTTTTGAAGCCGCCCGAAACGAACATATTCTCATAATCTATATGGAAAGGATGTTATAAATGAAATCTACAGATTGTGTGGCAATGATACTTGCGGGCGGTCAAGGAAGCCGACTGGGCGTTCTTACCACTACCGTTGCCAAACCCGCCGTACCCTTCGGCGGAAAGTATCGAATTATCGACTTCGCGCTGAGCAACTGCGTTCATTCGGGTATAGATACCGTAGGCGTACTCACTCAGTATCAGCCTCTTGAGCTAAACACCTATATAGGCAGCGGCAACCCTTGGGATCTGAACAGGAACCAAGGCGGCGTGTACGTTCTTCCTCCGTATCAGAAGGCGGAAAGCGGCGAGTGGTACAAGGGTACCGCCAACGCTATTTACCAAAATATCGACTTTATTGATAAGTTTAATCCCAAATATGTGCTCATTCTTTCCGGCGACCATATTTACAAGATGAACTATGACAAAATGATAAAATTCCACGAGCAGAACGGCGCCGACGCTACCATTGCGGTCATCGAGGTTCCTTGGGAGGAAGCCAGCCGCTTTGGCATAATGACGGCGGACGCGGAGGGCAGGATAACGGAATTTGCCGAAAAGCCCGCCGAGCCCAAGAGCAATCTTGCGTCTATGGGCGTATACGTGTTCAGCTGGCCTGTCCTTAAGCGCTATCTTACAATGGATGAGCGCAATCCCGAAAGCAGCAACGACTTCGGCAAAAATATCATTCCGAATATGCTTGAAAATTCCGAAGCGCTTTACGCCTACGGCTTCGAGGGCTACTGGAAGGACGTGGGAACCGTTCAAAGCCTTTGGGAAGCAAATATGGACATTATAGCCAATCCGCCCGTATTTGAAATAAACGACAGCAACTGGAGAATATTCTCCCGCAATCCCGTTAAGCCTCCCCACTATATGGCTAAGGGCGCCAGCGTAACGGAATCCGCCGTTACGGAGGGCTGTGAAATATACGGAACGGTTAAACATTCCATTCTGTTCGAGGGCGTAACCGTAGGCCGCGGTGCCGTAATCGAAGATTCCATTATCTTCCCCGGCGCAACCATCGGCGACAACTGTGTAATCTCCAAGGCTATAATCGGCAATGACACCGTTGTTGCCAACAGCTGTACCATAGGCGACAAGAGCATCGGCGAGGACGGCTACAAGAGCAAGTACTGCTCCGCCGGAATCAGCCTTATCGGCGGCGGAATAGTAATTTCCGAAGGCTCGAAAATCGGCATAAACGCTATGGTCAAGGAATCCATATAAACGGAAGGAGCAGATTAAAATGAAGGATACAATGGGTATCATATTGGCGGAAAGCTCTGACATCCGCCTTAACGAACTTACCGAAGTGCGCTCTGTCGCGGCTCTCCCCTTTGGCGGACGCTACAGGCTTATAGATTTCATTTTGTCCAACATGGTCAATTCGGGAATTATTAATGTGGGCGTTACCACTCTGTTTAACTATTCCTCCCTTATGGATCATGTCGGCAGCGGCAACCCTTGGGACCTGAACAGAAAGACCTACGGTCTGTTCATTCTTCCTCCCTATATCAGAGGCGGCAATTCGGCGGGAATCTCCACCGGCAGCGTGGATTTGCTTTACGGCGTGCTTACCCATCTGCGCCGCAGCCCTCAGAAGTACGTTCTTCTTGCCGGAGGAAACATCGTATGCAATATGACCTTTGACGACGCTCTGTATTTTCACGACGAAACCGAAGCCGACGTCACTGTTATATACCACAATATGGCGGACAATCCCGACCAGCTTAAGCGTACGACGGTTCTTGAGGTGGACGAGGAAAATATGGTAACGGGAATTGAACACAATCCCCGCACTCCCAAGAGCAGCCTCAGCAGCATGAATATGTACATTGTCGAGCGTATGCGCCTTATTTCCATGATTGAGGAAGCCTACGCAAAGGGCAGCCACGACTTTATCAAGGACGTATTATTGGCAAATCTTTCCAACCTTAAAATTTACGCTTACGAATATAAGGGCTTCGTAGGCATGGTTGACAATATAAAGAGCTACTACGACAACAATATGCTCATGCTTGACGAGAACATCCGCCGCCAGATATTCAGCGGTGAAAATCCGGTTTATACAAAGGTAAAGGACCAAGTTCCCACCCGCTTCGGCGCCAACGCTAACGTCTCCGACTCTCTTATTGCGGACGGATGCCGAATAGACGGAACTGTTGAAAACTCGATTATTTTCAGAGGCGTTTCCGTAGGGAAAGGCTCCGTTATCAAAAACAGCATCGTAATGCAGAACACGGTAATCAACGAAAACTGCGACCTTGAAAACGTGGTTATTGACAAGGAGTGTACGCTTCGTCCTCTTAAGAGACTTATCGGCCAGCCCAACTATCCGGTAATTCTCCCCAAGCGCACAATGATTTAAACAAAAATCCACCGGCGCCCTTTCGGCATATATTTACCGTAAGGTGCGCCGTCGGCTTGCCAAGTATAAATTACTTATTTTAAAACGAGCAAAGAGGAATGATTTTATGAAAAAAATATTATTTGTAAGCAGTGAATGTGTTCCCTTCGTAAAGACCGGCGGCCTAGGTGATGTTGTGGGGGCTTTGCCGAAAATACTGAATCAGAAGGGCTGCGACGCGAGAGTGGTGCTACCAAAATACGGCGCTATTCCTCAGCAGTACAAGGAGCAGATGCGCTATATCGACCACATCTATATTAAGATGAACTGGCGCAGCCAGTACTGCGGCATTTTTGAGCTTCAGCACGATGGCGTAACCTATTACTTTATAGACAACGAATTTTATTTCGGCGGCCCCACGATATACGGCCAAATCTACGAGGATATCGAGCGCTTCGCTTTCTTTGACAAGGCAGTGCTTGCAATGCTTCAGGTTGTGGATTTCTTCCCCGACATTCTTCACTGCAACGACTGGCAGGCGGGAATGGTGCCTGTGCTTTTGAGGGCGCACTACAGCTACGATGGCCGATATAACGCCATGAAGTCAATTATAACAATACACAACCTTAAATTCCAAGGTTTGTACGACAAAAAAACCATTGCCGACGTATGCGAGCTTGGCCCCGAATATTTCACTCCCGACAAGCTGGAATTCTATAAGGACGCCAGCTTCCTTAAGGGCGGATTGGTTTACGCGGATTATATCACCACCGTAAGCCCCACATATGCGGAGGAAATAAAAACCGACTACTTCGGCGAACATCTTAACGGCCTCCTCAGCGCCAGAAGCAACAGCCTTTGCGGAATTGTCAACGGCATAAGCTACGAGGACTGGAATCCCGAAACCGACAAATTTATCTACTATAACTACGCCGCAGGCAACATGGAAGAAGGCAAGAGCGTCAACAAGCGCGCCCTCCAGCACGATTTGCACTTTGAGGAAAATCCCGACAAGTTCATAATAGGCATGGTCACCCGACTTACGGGTCAAAAGGGCATGGATTTGGTAGAATGTGTTCTCGACAGCATACTTGCCAATCCCAACATTCAGCTTGTCTTTTTGGGTACCGGCGAGGAACGCTATGAAAACGTGCTCCGTTTCTTTGAATGGAAATACGGCGGCAGAGTTTCCGCTCAGATTAAATTTGACAACGCTCTTTCCCATAAGATATACGCCGCCTGCGACGCCTTCCTTATGCCCTCCCTGTTTGAGCCCTGTGGCCTGAGCCAGATGATTTCCATGCGATACGGAACAATTCCCATCGTGCGAGAAACCGGCGGGCTTAAAGATACCGTTGAGCCATACAACGAATACGAAAATACAGGCACGGGCTACAGCTTCCGCAATTATAACGCTCACGAAATGCTTAACCGCATCGAAAACGCATATCTCACCTTCGCCCTCAACAAGCAGGCTTGGACGGATATGCAGAAACGCGCCATGGGAAAGGATTTCTCTTGGAACGCCAGCGCGGACAAATATATCGAGCTTTATAACAGGCTGTAAAAACGTGATTGTAAACCAAAAGCGCCCTTCAATTGAGGGACGCTTTTTTTCTTAATCACATATTTCGCCGAACAGCTTTCCGTCGGCATAGCGTGTAATTTTTACATTTCTGATTTGGTTAGACAGCTCCTCGCCGCTTTGAACGTAAACCCGAAGGTAATTTCCCGTAAGCCCTTCCATGTATCCCTCCCGATTCTGCTCAAAAAGCACGTCGGCGGTTTTGCCGACAAAGGAGCGTTCAAAGCTCTCCTTTAGGCTCTCCCCTACGCGGCTCAGCTCCGCCGCGCGTTTTTCCCGTATATTGTGAGGCACTTGGGGCATTTTGTCCGCGGCGGTGCCTTTGCGGCGGGAATAAGGAAAAACATGGATTTTGGCAAAGGCGGCCTTTTTCGCAAAAGCAACTGTTTGCGCAAATTCTTCCTCCGTTTCCTCCGGAAAGCCGCAGATAATATCCGTGGTAACGGAGCTTTCCGGCATAGCGGAGCGTATATTTTCGAGAATGTCCAGATACTGCTCCGGGGTATATTTTCTGTTCATACGCTTAAGCACGGAAGCGCTTCCGCTTTGAAGGGAAATATGAAAATGACGGCACAATTTTTTGCATTGGGCGGCGCGGCGTATAAAATCCTCCGTAAAGGCACGGGGGTCGATGCTGCTTATGCGGATGCGCTCTATGCCGGGAATTTCCGCGGTTTTTTCAATTACATCCATAAGACCGACGCCGTTTTTTAGGTCTTTTCCGTAGGACGCGGCGTGTATCCCCGTAAGCACCGCCTCTTTATATCCCATATCCGCAAGGCGGCGGGCTTCGGCAATAATATTTTCCATGCTTCTGGAGCGGACGGGGCCGCGAGCATAGGGAATTATACAGTAGGAGCAAAAATTGTCACAGCCGTCTTGAATTTTGATATAAGCGCGAGTGCGTTCACGGCTGCCTTCGGTTTCCAATTCCTCGTAAGAGCGTTCCTTCATTATGTCAACCTTTGCGTCCACGCTTTTTCCGGACAGCGCCGCTTCGGTAAGCTCATATATGCGGTGACGCATGGCTGTGCCGATTACCAAATCCACCTCAGGCATAGCCGCCACTTCGTCGTAGGCAGTCTGGGCGTAGCAGCCCGTAGCCACAACTACCGCCTGCGGGTTCAGCTTTTTTGCCCGCCGGAGCATCTGACGGCTTTTTCTGTCCCCAAGATTTGTAACCGAACAGGTGTTTACCACGTACACATCGCACCTTTCGTCAAAAGAGCCTATTTCCGCCCCTTTTTCCCGAAATATGGCGGCGTAAGCGTCGGCCTCGTATTGATTGACCTTGCATCCAAGAGCGGTAAAGGCAGCTTTCATAAGGCCGCATCTCCTTTTTATTCCTAATTAAAAAGGGGGCTGTTAACTAACCCCCGTCCAAGCCTTTGTGTCAATTTCTCCGGCAAGGCAATACAAACGCTTTTTACTCTCGGCGTTATTTTAAAGCTTGATAACACCCCTGCGGAGCAGCTCATTTACTTTAAGAACAGCCACGCAGGTTTTAGCGTCCACAATTTCGCCGTTCAGTATTTTTTCCACAACGCTGTCAAAGGGAACCTGTTCAAGCTCAAGATATTCGTCCGTATCCCGATGAGTCTGCCCCTGAGTGAGACCGGTTGCCACGTACATATGAAGCACCTCGCTGCAAAAGCCGGGAGTCGGAAGCATACATCCCAGATACATAAAATTATCGGCTCTATAGCCTGTTTCCTCTTCAAGCTCACGCTTTCCGCAGGAAAGAGGATCCTCCCCGGGATCCATTTTGCCCGCCGGGATTTCATAAACATTTCTGTCAAAGGGGCGGCGATACTGCCATTCCATTATAATTTTACGCTCGTCCGTAAGAGCCGCAATCGCAACCCCGCCTGGATGCTCCACAAGCTCCCGTGTGGCGGTATTTCCGCCCGGCGTGGTAACAGTATCAACTCTGAGCTTTATAATTTCACCGATAAATTTATAGTCCGTATTAACTGTCTTTTCGGAAAAATCCATTTTATTCGCACCTCAAATTTTTATTCTGTCGCTTATGATTCCGCCGCTTCCGCAATCGAAAATTCCAAAAAATTGCGTTCCGTAATTGCCTCTCAACCTGTATATTATAGTTTATTTTTATGAATTTTTCTATCAATAATATTTACAAAAAATCGACTTATTTTTCATATAAAAATGTGCAGTTTAAAATTTATACGAAAAAACAATGTCACCGTCTAAGGTTTTGTTTCAATAAGGAAGGGCTGAGAAAGCCCGTTATGGGGCGTTTCGGCGGGAGAAAGGAACTCCCCGCCGATTCTTGGCCGCCCTATCAGTACTTCTTTATGCCTATGTCGCGCCTAAAGTGCATCTTATCGAAACGCACCTTTTCAATTCCCTCGTAGGCCTTTTTTATTGCCTCGTCAAGGCTTGGCGCCACAGCCGTTACGCCCAAAACACGGCCTCCGGCGGTGAGAAGCTTATCCCCCTCGCGCTTTGTTCCGGCGTGGAACACCGTTATATCCCCCAAGGCCTCGGCGTCCTCAATGCCTGTGATTTCCTTGCCGCTTTCGTATTTTTCGGGATATCCGCCGCTGGCCGCGACAACGCATACACAGCCGCCGTCCTTCCATTTTATTTCCACATCGGCAAGACGCTCGTCAATTACCGCTTCAAATATTTCAAGAAGATCCCCTTCCAGTCTTGGCAGCACCACCTGAGTTTCCGGGTCGCCGAAGCGGCAGTTATACTCGATAACCTTCACCCCGTCCCCGGTAGACATAAGCCCGAAATACAGCACACCCTTGAAGGTGCGTCCCTCGGAATTCATCGCCTTCATAGTGGGGATAAAGATTTTTTCCATACATTCCTTTTCCATTTCGGGAGTGTAAATTCTGCTGGGAGAAAAGGTTCCCATTCCGCCGGTGTTAAGACCTTGGTCGTTATCGTACGCGCGCTTATGATCCTGAGCGGAAACCATAGGGCGCATGGTTTTTCCGTCGGTAAAAGCCAGCACGGAAATTTCCGGCCCTGTGAGGAATTCCTCAATAACCACCCGACTTCCGCTTTCGCCGAACTTTTTGTCACGCATAATTTCGTTCACTCCGGCTTCGGCCTCAGCTTCGTCCTTCGCGATAATTACGCCCTTGCCCAAGGCCAAACCCTCCGCCTTAATTACAGCCGGATAGGAATTCTGAGCCTTTATATAGCCGATGGCTTTGTCCGGATCGTCGAAAACCTCGTACCTTGCGGTTGGAATACCGTATTTTTTCATAAGCTCCTTGCTGAAAACCTTGCTGCCCTCAATTATTGCCGCGTTGGCACGGGGACCGAAAGCCCTTAATCCACGGCTTTCCAAAAGGTCAACCAGACCCATTACCAAAGGGTCGTCGGGAGCAACCACCGTCAAATCAATCTTTTCTTTTTCGGCAAAGTCGGCGATTTTTTCAATTTCCGTAGCCTTAATCGGTACGCACTCCGCCAGAGCGGCAATTCCGCCGTTGCCGGGAGCGCAGTATATTTTGTCCGCCTTTGGGGACTGAGCCAGCTTCCAAACAATGGCGTGCTCACGGCCTCCCCCGCCAACAACAAGCACCTTCATTACGCTTCCTCCTTACGTTAAATCAATGATGGAACAGTCTTATGCCCGTAAACGCCATAGCTATGGCGTACTTATTGCAGGTTTCGATAACGTTATCGTCACGGATGGAGCCGCCCGGCTGAGCTATGTACTCAACGCCGCTCTTGCGGGCGCGTTCAACATTGTCGCCGAAGGGGAAGAAAGCGTCGCTGCCTACGCAAACGCCGGTATTCTTTTTAAGCCATTCCTTCTGCTCCTCCTTTGTAAATACGGGAGGCTTTTCCTTAAACAGGGTCTGCCACTTGCCGTCGGCAAGAACGTCCATATACTCGTCGGAAATATAAACATCAATGGTATTGTCGCGATCCGGACGGCGGATTCCGTCCGCGAATTTAAGATTCATAACCTGCGGAGCCTGACGGAGCCACCAAATATCCGCCTTGTTTCCCGCGAGACGCGTGCAGTGGATTCTGCTCTGCTGACCGGCTCCGATGCCTATGGCCTGTCCGTCCTTTACGTAGCACACGGAATTGGATTGGGTATATTTAAGGGTAATGAGCGCGATTACAAGGTCGCGCTTTTTGTCGTCGGGAATGTTTTTGTTGTCTGTTACAACATTGGAAAGCAGCTCGTCGTTTATCGCAAGCTCGTTTCTGCCCTGCTCAAAGGTAACGCCGAAAACCTGCTTATGCTCAACGGGAGCGGGGACGTAATTCGGGTCTATCTGAATTACGTTGTATGTTCCCTTGCGCTTGCCCTTAAGAATTTCCAGCGCCTCGTCGGTATATCCGGGAGCGATTATTCCGTCGGAAACCTCGCGGGCAAGAAGGGTCGCCGTCTGCCTGTCGCATACGTCGGAAAGCGCCACAAAATCCCCGTAGGACGACATTCTGTCGGCTCCTCTCGCGGCGGCGTAAGCTTCGGCTATGGGCGAAAGCTCCAAATCGTCAACAAAGTAAATCTTTTTAAGGGTGTCGCTTAGCGGCGCGGCCACTGCCGCGCCGGCGGGGGAAACGTGCTTGAAGCTTGTGGCGGCGGGAAGCCCCGTAGCCGCCTTAAGCTCCCGAACAAGCTGCCAGCCGTTGAAGGCGTCCAGCAGGTTTATATAGCCGGGCTTTCCGTTCAGAACCTGAATCGGAAGCTCGCCGCCGTTCTCCATAAAAATTCTCGATGGCTTCTGATTTGGATTGCACCCATACTTAAGCTGCATTTCGTTCATCTGTATCAATCCTTTCTAAAATAACTGTTCCATACCTATTTTGTCCAGCATACGTTCAAAGGAGGCAAACTGATTCGGGAAAAGCTGGCGAATACCGATTTGACGGTCACGGTTGCCGTAGCTTTGGAAATACAGTCGGGCAAATTCCGCAAAATTTTCACAGAGATTTCTCTTTCCGTATTTCTCGTCGGCAGGATCGGTGTAGAACTGATTTCCGTATTCCGACACTATAATAAGGTCTTTTTCAACGGCCTGCTTCCATTCCTCGCTTTGGCACCAGTGGGCGGAGTAATAGCTCATATCGGCGCCGTTTGCAAGGAAGTCGGCGCTGTGGCCAAGCTCGTGGGCAAAGCTGCGGGCCATGGCTTCGGCCTTTGTGCCGTCCTGAACACGCACCGTAAGCAGGGTCCCGTTGCAGTTATATGTAAATGTGTTTTCCGGAACATACACATTCACCTGCTCTATAAATTTGCGGTATTCATAGGGGAAAACGGCCAGAGCCTCGATTGCGGCCTGAACGTTTGTCGCGCCGCTTTCATCGTAATAGAACTTAACGCTTTGGCTTTCCCCGAAGCCGGTATCGGTATAGGTAACGTCAATTCTGTTATACTCCTTTGTACCTGTATCCCAAATGTACAAGGTTTCCTGCTGCACGCCGGATTTACTGATTTCCGCCCCGCCGCCGGGAAGATTTTCTATTGTTACGGAGCTGATTTCGTCGGTTACGCCTGTGTTATAGCTTGGCGGGGTTTGCATAATTTCCAAGATTTTGTCCCTCTGTTCTTCGGGCGTAAGACCTTCGCGGTCGGCGTAAAGCTCCTTAAATTTCATTTCGGCACTGTCCAAAATTGAATTTTGGTTAGTTCCGTTGGGGAAAATTTCAGCGCCCACAGATGTGCATATTTCAATCACTCTCTGCCGCGTGTCCTCCGGCAAAAGCCTGAAGCCCTCCAGCGAGGTCATAAGCGTAAAGCCGCTTTCACGGACGAAATTCAGCTTAAACGGGTAAGGCTCTTGACCTATAACCGCTTCTCCGCCCTCAACGGCAAGATAGCCGCCGTCATAGCTTTGAACGTAATATTCCTCGCCCGCGGAGACAAGCTTCCACAGCATACTTTCGCCGCCAAAGCCGTAAATACGACAGCCCGCCGCGCCGCTCTTGTTACACAGCCTGTTTTTCGGGTTTTCCGAATTTTCAAAGGCCACATAGCCCTCGGCCATATCTTTTAGGCGCAGCGGCGTTCCCTCCGCCGCGACGGAAACCGAAGAACCGTCAACGGCTATACTTCCGTCCGCGCCGTCAAGGGTATAGTACCGTTCAAATATGCCGTCATACGCCGTTTCGGCATTGTCAACGCACTCGATTGTCCCTCCGCTCACGGCTATCGGCGCAAGAGTAACGCCGTCCAAAACTATAGCCTTGGCATACTGTCCCTCCGTCACGTCCGCAGGGATTTCCAGCTGAAAAGACGCTTTGGCGGAATAAATTCCGTACGCTTCGTTATAAAGGCTTGTTTCAAGCTTTTTCGCCGAAAAATCTATAACTCCGCCGTCAGCCGCGCAGTATAGCAGGGCGGCAATAAAGCCCCTGTTGGCCGCCGCTCCGATTTCGCTCACGCCCACCTCCGCTGTCAGCGTTCCGGCAGTGAGATAATCCTCCCCGTAGCTTACGGCCGCGTAAACCGTAGTCTCCGCCGCTACGGAAGGGACAAGCCCGAACAGCATAACAACGGCAATCAGCAAAGGCGCAATTCTGTTTTTACTCATTCTTGTTCACTATCCTTGACTCATACCTTCCGGTCGCTATATCAATATAGCGCACGAAAAGGGAAACCTTATTGTCCTCGTTAAGGCTGTTCCAGATGTTGTTTGTAAATTCGTCGATGTCTCCGGCGATTTCAACGGTTTTAGGCTCCCCCTCAAAGGAAGGCAGAGGATTGCCGTCGCACTTGTAGGTATGAATAAAATGACCTTCCCCGGCCTTTGGTTCAAAATAGCTGAAGGTAAACCGGCGGCAGGAGGACGGATCTCCATCGGCGGACTTAAGAATGGAAAGAGCGTAGTTATAGTTTCCGTCCACCTTCATAATTCCGCTGATGCGGGGGGTGTAGTTGGGGGCGTCCGGCTCAAACTCACGGGTTTGAAGTGCCTGCTCAAAGGTAAACTGTTTGTTCATAAGCTTGTACACCGTGTCGGTCTGGTCACCGTTGGTTACGATGGTTTTGTTGCCCAGCACACGCACGGGAGCGTAGATTATAAGGCTGGGATCCTCCACCTTAGAGGGGTCGAAGGCTTGGGTGCGGATTCCGTCCCCGTCGGCTACGAACACACGGTTGCGGCTGTTTGCGCTTCTGCCCATAATAAAGTAAGCCGTTACGGCGCTTTTTCCGTCGGCGGACTTGCCTATTACAATTCCCCGGCCGGG
>CAZKBV010000019.1:14216-25841 GCA_964551215.1 uncultured Oscillospiraceae bacterium
CCGTTACGGCGCTTTTTCCGTCGGCGGACTTGCCTATTACAATTCCCCGGCCGGGATAAGCGTTCTGTTTAAGCTCGTCAAATAAGTTGATTGTCATTTTATTTACCTCCAAACAATAATTTATATTTTCAATTAATTTTTCACACAGACATTATTGCCATTCCAAATTGTACCGACCACAGCAAGCTGCACACAAACAATGCGATTAAAAGCAGTCCGCTGTTTTTTTGCACCTCATGTTTTTTCAGCTCCCTGCAAATCATAAAGACGGAAGCAAAAACCAAAGCAAGTATAATAAATCCTCCGCCGTACATTACATTAACTAACATTAAATACATTAAAATTATATCCAACCAGTTCGGAACCTCTATGGCAAGCACATCATACAAAATAACATCTAAAGCGAGAATAACATTTATTGCCAGCATAATCACAGTCAAAATCCAAAGAATTTTTCTGAATTTTTTCATATTATCCCCCATTAATAATTCAAAAACACGCATGATACAACATTGGCTATGTATAAAACGCACAAAATTTTATCTGATATACAGGAAGGCTTATTTTTCCGCACAAGCTGAACGGAAATAATACTCCCTGCCAACGCAAAAACCTTGTCCATAAGTATACAAAAGGCCATCAGCGTATATCCCAAAACAATCCCAAATACATCTAATTTAAGTATTATCAATACTCTGAGTAAAACGCTCACAATGAGAATTATCCAAAGTGATTTTCGCAGATTTGCCATATAAACCTCCTGCTAATTACTTAGCACCTAAACACACACTTTTATACCTCTCCGGCGCAGACCATTTCCACCGCTCGGGGAAGTATTATCCATTCGGCCTCCTCCATAACACGCCTTTGCAGAATTTCGGGGGTGTCGCCTTCCTTAACCTCGACAGCCTTCTGCATTATAATTTTGCCGCCGTCCACCACTTCGTTTACAAAGTGGACTGTAGCCCCGGTAACCTTTACACCCTTGGCCAAAGCCGCTTCATGGACCTTAAGCCCGTAAAATCCGTCGCCGCAGAACGAGGGAATAAGCGAAGGGTGGATATTTATTATCCTGTCTTTGTACTCCTCCAAAAATTCTCCCCCTAAAATGGCGAGGAAGCCCGCCAGCACCACAACGTCAATGCCGCGCTCCTTCATATACCGTGTGAGAGCGCTGTCAAAATCCGCCCCCAGCTCCTTTTTGGAGATTACGGCGGTTTCTATTCCCGCCCTTTTTGCGCGTTCAAGAGCGTACACTCCGGCCTTGTTGGACACCACGGCGGTTATGCGTCCGCTCTTTATTATGCCGCTGCTTTGAGCGTCGATAAGCGCCTGAAGGTTTGTCCCTCCGCCGCTTACAAGTACGGCTATATTTTTCATTAATTCGTCCCCTTTTGAGAAATATTTTTTCGTATATCGCCAATAAGCTGCGAGAAAGGGCGAACATAGCTTTTCATTCCGGCATGGTTGCCGCATCGCGTATATACCTCGCTCGAATCCATAAGGTAAAAAATCTGCCCCTGTTCTCCCAGTCGAACTATTTTATCGTCGGTTAAATCCTTGTCATATGTAATAATATGCCAAAGCTCTTTGATTTTAAAATGAGATAACGTTCCCCTGTCTGCTTGGCTAAGCTGCTTCCACCGCTCTCTCAATGTTCTTTTGCAGCTTATGCCTATCGACCATCCATCCTTACATTTGAACCATTTATCCACTTCAATATCCTGATCAAAATGATTCGGGGCGGTTGTTGACTTAAATCCATAGTAATCAAATAAGAATGTCGTTACGGTTTCAAGCGAATTACCGCCACGGGCTTTTCTTTTCTGCCCCAAGCGTCTTTCAAACTCTTGAACAAAAGCCGTTAATAAAATATTGTCATCAACCGTGCTATGCTCTATTTTTAGGTTTGACAAATTATCAATCAGCTTTGAAAATTCATCAACTACCACTGTGCGCTCTACATCAAGGCAGCCTTTAATTCTAAGCGTATCCCATGTCGAAATAACAAGCCCCGCTTTTTTCTCCCCAAGATTGTCAAGTATGCTCTTTGCGGATTTACGGCAAAATTCTTTATCGTCGGACGGAACAATTGACAGGGCGTGATTAATAGGCGAAACAACATATTTCATTGTAATACAGAATATCACAACATCTTCAATCGTTTTTATTTCTTCACTCAAAAGCTCCGCAAGATTATACGCCAGCTTATATACTTTTGTACCCTCGTTCGCCAAGTCAAGAATCCCTTGATAAAGTGTGTTTTTTAACACACACAATTTTTCTTCATCGGTCATTCCGTGTTGAACAGTTAAATTTTCCAGCAAGGAGACTAACTCCATCAATTTTGTTTCCTTGCATTTTCCCAATGCGCCATATTGATCCGTGTTCATTAAGTACCTTGCAAACCAATATATATTTTTATACGGAGACCTTTGTATCTTCTGATGTAAACATTCCGACATTTTTCCATTCCTCATTTCCTTCTATTCGCGCTTTTGCCATCTCGCAATATAGCATGGATTTTTCTATAAGAATAAAATCTCTGTCATATTTTTTGCTTGATACCGCTGTTGTTCCTGAGCCTCCAAAAGGATCCAAAATGATTTTCCCTGTTGTGCTGGTGACAATTCTATCAATTAATTCCTCTGGGAATGGCGCGGGATGAGGATTTTTCATTTCTTGCTTAATTTCCCAAACATCGGTCCATTTATTTGCGCCCTCCGCCAATTTAAAATCCTTATTGCAAATCAGATAAATCTGCTCGGTTACAGGTAAAAAATAGCCGGGATTAAAATTAATAGCGCCGCTTCTTTTCCATGTTATTATTTGCCTTACCGGAAAATCTTTTACAATTTCACGTCTGTCCTGTAACAAACCGCCTTGGACTCGATTTTTATTATTATAAAAAATTGCTCCGTTATCTTTTATTATTCGGTACATTTCTCCTATGCACTCTTTTTGCCACTCTACATATTTTGAATACGGAAGATTATCGTCATAATCTCTGTAACCATATTTTATGGCGGCATTTTTCCATTTTCCGCAATGTGTATTCCTTTTCAGTCCGTTTCCTGTAGAATTTAAAAGATTGTACGGAGGCGATGTTATAATGATATCTATACATTTATCCGGCATTTTTTCATTACTTTCAAGCAGTCACCATATATTATACTGTTTAAATTTTCAGGTATATCTATATGTTCAGTTTGGAAATCGTCAAATTTCTTTATTTGTACATCCATTTTATACACCACGCTTCCGAATAGCTACACAAGCTCAATTTCCTTATTTCCGGCTTCAACCGTACCGATTACATAGGCTTTCTCGCCCATATCCTCAAGCACCTTAACAGCCTGTTCGGCCTGTTCGGCGGGGACGGCGGCAATCATGCCGATTCCCATATTGAAGGTGTTGAACATATCGCGTTCGGGGATATTCCCGGTTTTCTGAATCAGCTTGAATATGGGAAGAATTTCAAAGCTGTCCTTTCTGATAACGGCCTTTGTGCCTTCCTTCAGCATACGGGGAATGTTCTCGTAAAAGCCGCCGCCGGTAATATGGGATACGGCCTTAACGGCGCACTTCTCCATCAGCTTAAGGACGGGCTTAACGTAAATTCTTGTGGGAGTGAGCAGAGTTTTTAGAATACTCGCGCCAAGCTCATCATTGTACCTTTTCAGATTTTCGGCATTTTCCTCTGTGATATTGAAAACCTTTCTCACAAGGGAAAAGCCGTTGGAATGTATACCGCTTGAAGCGATACCGATAAGCGCGTCCCCGGGAGCGAGGGAGCTGCCGTCGATTATTTTCTTTTTGTCAACAATGCCTACGGCAAAGCCCGCAAGGTCGTATTCGTTTTGAGGCATAAGGTCGGGATGCTCGGCGGTTTCGCCGCCTATAAGAGCGCATCCGCTTTTCACGCACCCTTCAGCCACTCCCTTAACGATATCCGCTACCTTTTGGGGATAGTTTTTGCCTATAGCGATATAATCCAGAAAAAACAAGGGCTTGGCTCCGCTGCAAACAATGTCGTTTACGCACATGGCAACGCAGTCCTGACCTACGGTATCGTGCTTGTCCATAAGGAAGGCCGCCTTTATTTTGGTGCCTACGCCGTCGGTGCCGCTTACCAGAACAGGCTCCTCATATTCGTTTTTGTCTAAGGAGAACAGGCCGCCGAAGCCGCCGATATCCCCAATAACGCCCTTTATGTAAGTCTTTTTCACGTCCGCCTTCATAAGGCGCACCGCCTCGTATCCGGCCTCCACGTCAACGCCGGCCTTTTTATAGCTTTCACTCATAGAATTTTTGTCCTTTCTGCAAATGATTTGTCAGTCACGGGTCGGATAAACGCCGCTGAAGCAGGCGTCGCAGTAACCCTTCGCGTCGGGAACCACTCTCGGAAGATCCTCCACCTCCAGATAGCCCAAGGAATCGGCGCCGATTTTCCGGCGAAGCTGTTCACAGCTTAGATTATTGGCGGCAAGCTCGTGCTTGTTCGGAATATCCGTGCCGTAGAAGCAGGGCCACAAGAACGGAGGCGACGAAACCCTCATATGCACTTCCTTTGCTCCGGCTTCACGCAGGAGCCTTATAAGGTTGGCGCTGGTAGTTCCTCGGACGATGCTGTCGTCCACAAGAACGACCCTCTTTCCTTTTACCGACGATTCCAAAGCCGTCAGCTTTATTTCCACGTTCCTTTGGCGCACGGACTGGGTCGGCTGAATAAAGGTGCGCCCCACATAGCGGTTCTTGACAATTCCTATTCCGTAGGGAATGCCCGACGCTTCGGAATACCCCACCGCCGCGCAAAGCCCGCTGTCGGGAACGCCGATGACAATATCCGCGTCCACCCGTGTTTCACGGCCAAGAATGGCTCCGGCGCTGCGCCTTGCCTCATATACGCTCTGACCGTCGATTACACTGTCGGGACGGGCAAAATAAATATATTCAAAAATACACGTACGGGGGCGGTGCTTTCCAACAAAATCGGTTTTTGAGGTAAGCCCCTCCTCGTTTATAATCACTATCTCCCCCGGCATTACGTCGCGCACATATTCCGCCCCTACGGCCTTTAAAGCTACGGTTTCGCTGGCAAGGACGTACGCTCCGCCGATTCTGCCTATGCATAAGGGGCGTATTCCTCGGGGATCCCTTGCCCCGATAAGCTTGCGGGAGGTCATTATAACAAGGGAATATGCCCCTTTAAGCTGTTTCATTACGTCCGGAAGGGCATTTTCAATCGTATCGGCGGAAATTCTTGCCCACGCAAGGAGATACGAAATAATCTCCGCGTCGGTGTCGGAGTGGAAAATCGCTCCGTTCTGTTCCAGTTCGTTTATAAGCTTGTTGTGATTTTCAAGGCCGCCGTTGTTGGCAATTGCCATAGAACCCATGCTGTACTTCGTAACTATGGGCTGGGTGTTCATTCGCTGGCTGTCCTCGTGGGCTATAAAGCTCACGTGACCCACCGCCATAGAGCCTTTAAGCCGGCTCAAATTAAAATCCGTAAACACCTCAGGCACAAGACCGGAGCTTTTGTGGGACAGAAATTCCCCCTCATGACAGGTAACTATTCCGCAGCTTTCCTGCCCACGGTGCTGAAGGGCGTAAAGAGCATAATAAGTAAGGCGGGCGCAGTCCAGCGTCTTTGCCGAATCGTAAATACCGAATACGCCACATTCCTCATGGAGCTTTTCTGTTTCCATCCTTACTCTATCTCCTTCACTTTGAGGGCAATTTTTTCGTCCTTTTCATATATGGCCTTTTTCATATTCTCTTTATGCTCTTTGAGCTTCCGCTTTACAGCCGGGTCAAGAGGAGCCACAATCTGAGCCGCAAGTATGGCGGCGTTTTCGCTGCCGTTTACAGCCACGGTGGCCACAGGAATACCCGAAGGCATCTGCACCACGCTGAGCAGGCTGTCCAAGCCGTCCATAAGGCTGGACTTAATGGGAATACCGATTACTGGCAGAGTTGTAAACGCCGCAAGAACACCGGCAAGATGAGCCGCCTTTCCGGCGGCGGCGATTATTACGTCGATGCCGTTTTCCTCGGCTTTTGCCGCGAACTCATGGGCAAGCTCCGGACTTCGGTGGGCGGATATTACCCTTACCTCCGTCTCAATGCCGAACCTTTTAAGCGTTTTTACGCAAGGAACCAAAGCCTCAAAATCGCTGTCGCTTCCCATTACAAGAGCTGCCTTTGCCATTATAAATCAATCCTTTCGTTCTGTTTTATGAAATTATTCCACCGTTACGGATTTCGCAAGATTTCTGGGCTTATCAACGTCGTATCCCCTCTGATAGGAAGCGTAATACGCCAGATACTGGGCGGGAACAACGCTTACAAGAGGCGTAAGCATTTCATGCACGTCGCCTATAACTATCTGGTCGCTTCGGGAGGAAATGCTCTTGGACGCGATTTTTATCACCTTCGCCCCTCTTGCTACAACCTCCTTGACATTGCTTCGGGTGTTGAGCTGTATTCCGGGCTGAGTTATTATGGCTATTACGGGAGTGTCCTTTTCTATAAGGGCGATGGTGCCGTGTTTAAGCTCTCCGGCGGCAAAGCCCTCCGTCTGGATATAGGAAATTTCCTTCAGCTTAAGAGCCGCTTCAAGGCAAACATAATAGTCCATGCCCCGGCCTATATAGAAGCAGTTTCTGGCCTTTCCGAGATATTCCTCCGCAAGAGCGCCGAACAGCTCTCTGTCGCCGCAGATGCCCTCTATCGTGTTAGCCGCAAGCGCAAGCTCGTATTTAAGATTTATGCCGATGTTGTTTTTAAGCGCCGCCGCCACAATTGCCAAAACCGCCACTTGGGCGCAGTATGCCTTTGTGGAAGCCACGGCTATTTCCGGTCCGGCGTAAAGAAGCAGTGTGTGATCCGCCTCACGGGAAAGAGTTGAACCCTTCACGTTGGTAATTGTAAGGCTCTTGTAGCCCATTTCCTTTATCTTTACCAGCACCGCGCGGCTGTCCGCCGTTTCGCCGCTTTGGGAAATGAAAATGAAAAGGGGCTTTTCCGTAAGCAGGGGCATATTATATACAAACTCGCTGGCGATACAGCTTTCCGCGGGCTTACCGGATATTTTCTCAAAGTACTGCTTTCCGATAATACCGGCATGATAGCTGGTGCCGCAGGCGATAATATAAATTTTGTCGCACTCCCGAAGGTCTTTCAATATTTCCTCGGGAATTGTAAGCTCGCCGTTTTCGTCCATGTAATTCTGCATAATACGGCGGATAACAAGGGGCTGTTCCTCTATTTCCTTTATAGTGAAGAAGGGGTACGTTCCTTTGGATATTTCGGAAAGGTCAAGCTCCGCCTTGTAGGGGGCTCTGTCCACCTTGCGGGAATAGGCCGTATAGATATCCACGCTGTTTCTTGTAATAACGGCAAACTCTTTGTCGTGTATTTCATAGAACATATTTGTGTGGGCTATCATTGCCATAGCGTCGCTGCCTATCATATTAAAGCCCTCCCCGCGGCCGATAAGAAGGGGCGACTTATTTTTCACGGCATACATACAGTCGGGATTGCGCTTGTCGAACACGGCCAAAGCGTAGCTTCCCTCAATGACGTTCATAAGGTGCATAATGGCAACCTCGGTGCTTTCCCCGTCGAAGGTAAACCTTTCCAAAAGCCTGACTATTACCTCCGTGTCGGTTTCGCTGACAAGCTTCACATCCTTTAGGAATTTGCGGCGAAGCTCGCCTTCGTTTTCGATTATTCCGTTGTGAACAAGCACAAAATTTTCGCTGCAATGGGGATGAGCGTTTATCTCATTGGGCTTGCCGTGAGTAGCCCAGCGGGTGTGGCCTATGCCCAATGTTCCGGAAAGAGCCTTCCCCCCGTCGGTTTTATTCACGAGATTAATCAGCTTCCCCACGGCCTTTTCAACCTGTATCTCTCCGCCGTTAAGCACTGCCACGCCGGCGGAGTCGTACCCTCTGTATTCCAGCTTGGCAAGACCCTCCAACAGTATTGGGGCGGCCTCTTCTTCGCCTATATATCCAACTATACCGCACATAACCGTATACCTCCGTTTTTCATAGCTTCTTCATTGAAGCCGTATTATATAACATACTTACTTGTATTATATAACAAAACCGCCTCAAACGCAAACATTTTTTTAAAAAAATTTAAAAAAGGTATAGCTTTTTTTATAATTTTGGTTTATAATAGTATAAGTTTCATTACATCTCCAAAAAATTTCTTTTTATCAAAGATATTTTTTTGGAGGAAGCCTAAATCGGAAAGGATCTTGTGTATGAAAAACGAAATTTTGAAGCTTCTCGAAAGGGACAGCCGCTACACTCCGGCGGAGCTTGCCACAATGCTGGGTACTACCGAGGATGTGGTGCTTGACGCAATAAAGGAGCTTGAAGAAGAAAAGGTTATCTTGGGCTATAAAACCCTCATAAACTGGGAGCGTACCGACCGCGACAGCATCACCGCCATAATTACCATAAAAATAACGCCTCAGCGGGGCAGAGGCTACGATCAGGTCGCCGAAAGAATATATAAATACCCCCAGGTAAAGGGCGTCACCCTTATGAGCGGCTCGTTTGATTTGCTTGTAAGCGTGGAGGGCAAGAGCCTTAAGGACGTAGCTATGTTCGTTTCCGAAAAGCTGGCTTCTATGGAGGGCGTTGTCTCCACCAACACCCACTTCACCCTTAAAACCTATAAAAAGGAAAACGTCATTTTCATGGATGAGGAGACCGATGACAGGGAGGTCATCACCCTATGATAAATGTTGAGGAAATGATATCCCCCCACATTGCCGCCATGCCCCCTTCGGGCATACGCAAGTTTTTTGACATAGTTGCCGAAATGAAGGACGCAATTTCCCTTGGCGTAGGCGAGCCGGACTTTGTAACTCCGTGGGTTATCCGGGAAGCCGGAATTTACGCCCTTGAAAAAGGACACACCCACTATACCTCCAACGCCGGACTTATGGAGCTGAGGAAGGAGCTTTGCCGCTACTACAAGCGTAATTACGGCCTTGAATATAACGAAAATGAAACCATAATCACCGTAGGCGGCAGCGAAGCCATTGACCTTTGCGTACGCGCCGTTATCGGCAAGGGGGACGAGGTGCTTGTGCCGGAGCCTTCCTTCGTTTGCTACAAGCCCTGTGTCACAATGGCCGGCGGAACCGCCGTTCCCATCGTCACCCGGGAGGAGGATGAATTTCGTCTTACTCCCGAAGCTCTCCGAGAAAAAATAACCGACAGAACAAAGCTTCTCATTCTCCCCTATCCGAACAATCCCACCGGAGCCATAATGGAAAGGGAGCATCTGGAAGCTGTCGCCGATGTTATTCGGGACAAAAACATACTTGTCCTTTCGGACGAAATTTACGGCGCTCTCACATATAAGGGCGAACACACTCCCTTTGCCGCCATAGACGGTATGGGGGAACGTACCGTAACAATAAACGGCTTCAGCAAGGCCTTTGCCATGACCGGCTGGCGTCTCGGGTACGCTATGGGGCCCCTTCCGATTATAACGGCTATGCTGAAAATACATCAATACGCCATAATGTGCGCTCCCACCACAAGCCAGTTTGCGGCGGTTGAGGCTCTCCGAAGCTGCGACGAGGACGTGCGGGAAATGCGGGAGGAATATAACCGCCGCCGCCGCGTTATGGTAAAGGGCTTTCGGGATATGGGGCTTTCCTGCTTTGAGCCTATGGGCGCCTTTTACGTGTTCCCCAATATAAGCTCTACGGGCTTTACCAGCGAGGAATTTGCCGCCCGCCTTCTTGAAGAGGAAAAGGTGGCGGTAGTTCCCGGCACGGCTTTCGGCGAAAGCGGGCAGGGCTTTATACGTTGCAGCTACGCCTACAGCATTAAAAATATCGAAACAGCCCTAAAGAGAATCGGCAGCTTTGTAAAGCGGCACACGGAAAAGTAAAGCGAGCGGGAAGCAAAAACGCTTCCCGCTCGCTTTATGTTACAGCTGCCCTTCCTTCTGCATCTGCTCCGCCCACGCAACAAAGTCGTATTCCTCTCCGGTGGAGGTGTTCAAAAGCTTTCCCTTGAAATCCAGCACAAGGTAGAGAGTGTTGTCCACAACTATGCTGTCGCTGTAACGCACAAAGCCATAGTACCTTTTCAGGCTGCCGTCGCTTTCCAAAGTAAAAAAGCCGTCGTTTACAAGGGAAACATCGTCGCCCATTTCCATATTCCATGTGGCGAAAACCAAGGGCTTGCCGTCAATTTCGCCTATAATACGCACACTTTTGTGGTCGTCGTCCTTATAGATTGTAACGCCGCCATCCGGCTCAACGGTTACAGCCTTATAACCGTATTTACTATAATTTCCATACCGCATCGACAGGTAGTATTTCCCGCCGATTTCATATATTCTGTCCACCGAAGCGCCTTCGTCGCCGCCGCTTATCATTGTTACGCCGCCCTCGTCCAAAAGGAATATATAATCCTTAGAAGCCTTGTGCGGGGAGGGATATCCGTTAGCCGTAACGCTTATATCAACAACCCTTAGGTTCCCCGCCTCGTATTCCAAAACGTAGGTTCTTGGCGAGGCTATATCATCTTTATCGCTTGATTTCTTCCCCGTAAATTCGGAAACGTCCGCAATAATTTTGCCATCGTATTTCAGTATCCCGTTTTCAATCGAGGCCGTACCCTTTGTAAAAGCGTCCTCCTTCGGCGCTTCGATTTTCCCCAAGCCGAAGCTCTTTTGACGGCAGTCAAAAAAGCCGTAACGGGTAACAAAGTTATAATACTCAATATCGCCGTTTTCATTCACCCTTTGGTCGGCGGTGCCAAACGTAAAGTACGCCTTTTCGTCCTGTTGGCCGTAAAAATCCACCGAATCGGATTCGTAGGCTTTGTCTATGTGAAAGGCTCCGTCCCAATAAAGCTTTAGGTTGAACTCGTCCGTTGCGAACCGCCACGTCATAGGGAAGTATGTTATCCCTCTGAAATTGAACAGGGGGTATTCCTCCTTGGAGTTGTCAATCTGCTTTCCGTTTACGAAAATGTCGTACCGAGCCAATTCACCCTCGCATACCTTGGGATTGCTCTGCCATGAAGCCGGACCGACGGGATTATATAGGCTGTTGCTGTTGTGATAGCCGATATAAAAGCTTCCGTCCCAAGAGCTTGTCAAATCGAGCCAATGAATATAGTCGTAAGTCATGGGGAAATAGGTGATGTCCTTATAAAGCAGCAGCGGATAGTCGGCGTTTTGAAACTCCAGCTTGTCGCTGCCGATGTAAACGTCGAACTGCGGAATGGTAGCTTCCAGCGCAAAGGCCGGAAGGCACAGCGCCATAGACGCCAAAAGTGCGAATAAGAATTTTTTCATGATGTCTCCTCCTCATGTTTTAATTTTAACATATACACAAAAATGTGTCAAGTTAAATTAACGGCGTTTTTATGCTCGGGCGAATTTCGGACGCCGCGTTTTTAATATAGACGCGGCAAAGGCGAAAAAAGTTCCCTGTTTTTGAAAAATAAATAAAAATTTTTTCAAAAACGGAAGCTTAGTAAGAAACAAAAAGCACAAAAAAAGGCATCGGTGGCGATGATATCGCTTACCCGATGCCTTTTCGGTCAATTTCTTATGAAATTATTTGTGTAA
>CAZKBV010000020.1:0-20824 GCA_964551215.1 uncultured Oscillospiraceae bacterium
CGTGGGATTTCTTCATCAGTTCTTTCATTGTCATGGCTTATCCACCCTTTCTGCCTTCGTAACCTCCGGGGCGGGATTGCAGATTTACAGTTCAATCGAAAATTCAGTTTTCAGCAGGTTTATAAAATCTGCATCAAGCTCGCAATATCTTTTCAAAAACTCTTTTGGTTCGCAGGGCGCTAATTCAAAATGTACCTTCTCTCTGGTTTCATCGTCCATATAGGTTGCAATAACATCCATAAGGTCCTGATCTATTATGTATTCTTCTCCGTATCTTTTCATTTCTGTTCCTCCTTCTTAAATTACCACCTGTCAAGGTAAAAATATTGCTTACTTTACAAATTCTGTGGTGAGAATTTCTGCTACTTTTGCAGCTTCTTCAAGCCCGGCAATCACCCGTCTAAGTTCTACCAGCGGGAGAGAACCATACGATGTTGTCTGTACATCAAATCCAGTGATGCTACCATCCATTTCGTCTTCCGGGTGAATTTCCGGCAAATACTTTTGTCCGTTTAAGGGTTCGACCTCTACGGTTCTGCCCCAATCCCTTGTAAGAACCTTAACCGTGTAATTGCCGATTGCGTATCTGTCGAGCTTGGTCTCTCCGTTTGTTTTTGTTTCAATGTGTTCTAATTTCATAATTGACATCCTTTCCACTATGCTGTTTTTTATGTTCCGATTGGTATGTTTTATTGTATCTTTATCTTAACACACCTACCGAAAAAGTCAATAGTTTTTTTGAAATTTTTTCAAATTTTTTCTAAAATAATTCGTTCCGTTTATAAGAAATGGTGATAAAACGGCAGTCCGTTAAGACCGCCGCGAAATTGTCTCCTAAGACAGATAGGATTTGTTCAAATGATGTAGGATAGTTTCAAAGGCTGTGTATTGTCTACTACAGCAACATCAATCACTTTTGACTTCGTTCTCGTCGAGATATGTCGCCTTCATGTCTGCGAGGTGGGTGAGGAGAGCAAGCGGAAACATTTTAAACGCGTTACCTGCGCTGTAGCTACCGCCCTTTACCGAGTCATCAAAGCCTCCCATGTGCCAACGTATAGCCACTGCTTCCTCCCGTGTCAGCCGCATAAAGCCGGATATGATGTAAACGCTTTTCTCGCCGTGTCCGTAGGGGAGCTTGTCATTGACGATGTATGCAGGATACTTTTCCCATTGCCCCTGCTCGTTCTTTCTGTTTCGCATCTCCACTTCGTAGAAGTTTGCCTTGCAGATGTCATGGAGAAGACCGACTATAGCGACCGATTCGAGTTGCCCGTGGGTAAGGTCATGACCGTTTTCGAGTTCATATTCCTGTTTAAGTCTGGAAAATACGTTGAGGCTGTGTTGCACCAGTCCACATGGAAAAGCACCGTGAAAACGGGTTGAGGCAGGTGCGGTGTAAAAGTCTGTGCTTCTTATCCAGTCGAGGAGCCTCTGAGAGCCGTCTCTCTTTATGTATTCGTTGAATGCTTTTTCAAACTGTTCCTGTGGGCTTAAATTCATCTTACTTTCCTCCTTGTATGATTATTGCCATGTTCATTAAAGCAGAGCCGTGTATCTTATGCGTTCTTCTCAAGTACGTGTCTTCTTTTCTCAGGAAGTCTTCTTTCCCTCCAAACAGCATACCAACTACGTCCTCCCAAGAAGCTCCGTCGAAGTAGCGCATACGGATAACAGCCCGCTCGTCTGAGTGCTTTAGCTTTTTTAAAATCGACTCTATCGCATTTCTCTCTTGCCTTTGTTCTGCTACTGCCATTTTTATCTCGTTCTCAAGGTCTATCTTTTGTGCAATTATATCAGCCGTTTTGTCCTGCGATGCGCTCGGGGACTTTGGAATATCAGACAAGGCCGGAGAGCCGATGCTTTTCAATCTTAACTCAATGCGGTCGAGCCTTTCTAACTGGTTTTCAATGTCTCTTTCACGTTCACGATATTCGACCAGTCTGTGCTTGACCGCATCCGTGCCACATCGTGTTTCGTCTATATATTTCATGTCATCCGGTATACCCCGACCACCCCGCTTTTTGCTAATATAACCTTCGCGCAATCAGTCCGCCCAAGGGAATTGGGTAATCAAGCTTCCTCCCAAAACAGGGGCAAGGCTGTCTTTCATAAACAGCTTGACGTGGCGCTCTGCGCATGTCTGTTCGATAGCCTTTATCCAACTCGCTTCCGGCACTACCTTGTCTTTTCGGTTCCCTGTCTCCGCTCCGACTATTACCCACTGCACAAACGCGTCGCACATATGACTTATTTCGCCGCTGTAATCTCTTAGAATGGGCTCAATGCTCACGAATGTATGCCACGCCCTACCGTAGAAGAACGGCTCGTCGGGTGTTGTGACGGTTGTGCCATACCACATATTGTCCTTTGCCGGGAGCTTTCCGGCGGAAGCGAGATCTATGTACCGCTGCGGATTTTTTGTGAGGAATAAATATCTGTGTTGCGGCACTTTTTCGCAGACCGCGAACACCTCCATTATCCATTCATCAGGCACCCACTCACCGAACAGGTCAGCCATCGAACAGACGAACACAGTCTGCGGTTCGTGCCATGTCTTCGGCTGATTCAGTCTGTATCTGTGAAATGTCGGCTCAAATCCGAATGGGTACGGCGATATCCTCCCCGTTTCATTTACTGTAGCCGGATTTTCCAGCTCGTGAATTTTCCCTATCGGATGCCCGTCTATAAATGTGTGGTTTTTGTCTTGGGTGCTAAACCGATTCGCTATCTTGTGGGCATAGCAATATTCGCACCCATGATAGCAGCCCACGACAGGATTCCACGTGCTGTCACACCATTCTATTTTTGTGTTTTTCATACGTTTCTCCTAAAACGGGAGGAGTTCGCCGTCAACGATTTCATCGACCTGTTGCGGCGTCTGCGTGTATGAGTCTTGAACATACCATCCGTTATTTTCTCTGCTTGCATTGTCATTCTTGGAGTCAATGAATCTAACGTCATCAGCAACCACTTCGAGAGCGGAGCGTTTATTGCCCTGCTGGTCCTCCCAAGTGCGGGAGCGCAGCTGGCCTTCTACATAGATTGCCATGCCTTTGCGGAAGTATCTGGAAACAAACTCCGCTCTCTGATTCCAAGCAACTATTGTTACGAAATCAGCAGCATCTTCCCGGCCTTCCTTGTGAGGTCTGTTGACGGCAATTCGGAATGAGGAAACGGATAGCCCGCTTCCTTGTGTGGTCTTCAACTCAGGGTCGTTTACAACGCGTCCTGCGAGTATCGTTTTGTTAATATTCAAGCAACTCATTTAATCTTCCTCCCGTTCTTCAGCATGGCGCCAAACGGCTTAAATTCCCTGAATAATATATCTCTCATTTTTCTTTAACTCCTTCTGTGTTTTGCGATTTCAGAATTGCCTTTTTGAGCGAACTACCATGAATAAGTTTGAGAATAGTGTTCAATTGCATATGCTTGATTACTTCAATATGACTTGGGCGTCCGCCAAACATAACCCATGTTTGCTGCAACAACTCGTTCAAGTCCGCAATCGGCTCTCCTTCCACAAATTTTCTTTGAGATTTTAAATACTCCTTATGTTTTAAAATATATTGACAGCTGCAGCATTTTTCGCATAAGCCCGGGACGTGTCTGCCTCTGTACTCATAAGATGATGCGCAGTATCTGCAAGGATTGGTTTTCATTTTATATTTCTCCTCCTTTAAGTATGCTCCTTGATATAGGAATTTCTGCAATCTTCACAGCAAAAATCCTTCCATTCATCATTTACTTTGGTAGTTATCCACCCTTTGCTGCGGAGCTCCGCTCGATGTTCTTTTGAACAAACATCATCACTATCAAATCGAAAGCGTTTGGACTCTTTGCCGCATTCATCGCAAGAGTACACCGCATCTCCCTCCCAATAGCCGTCGAAGTTTAATTCTCTTGCCATTATTCTTCCTCCTTTATAAAAGCGGGTTGTATCACGACGTCAACTCTTGGATTGTCGCTGTAATAGCGTCTTATCTGAGTATCGACTATCTGTGTATCGTCATGATAAGCAATTTTATTGAGCGCGTCCTCAACAGCTTTACAAACGTTTGACGAGTCAGGCTTCTTTAGCGGTCTTAATTGATTGCTCAGCATCATAGCCTTTTTCGTTTTGGATACCGATTTCGGTATGGGGTAGTATATAAGTAATCTCATGTCAAGCGGGGTGCCTTCCGGAAACATATATCCCTTTGACGCTTGTTGATACATCAGTTTGATAAGATTTTCGTAGGCTACGGTTGCGTCAGGAGTGTATGTTTGTACATAATTGCCTATCCTATGAAACCGCGGCCTACCCTTTCCAACAGGATTGCCGGGAATAGTGAACTTAATCCGCATCCTTTTTCACCTGCTCCGGTAAGTCTAAAGCAATGCATTCGTACTTAACAAAATATTCGTATGTCTTACCGTTCCGTTTCCGCCGCACTTGGGATACCCTATAACCATTCTTAAACAGGAGCGTAGCAACAGCAGCTCTGTCGGTTTCGTTGCTTATTCGCAGATATCCATTTTGGCAAAGTTCATTCATTTTCAAATTTCCTTTCTGCTAATTTTCGCTTTCAAAAAACTTTCCCATTTCAGAAAACTTATTGAAAGCGGCTTGTCGTCTAAAACTGTCTCCTGTGAACTGCATCGGATAGCAGACTTCAAATATTCTGTCGTAGATACGGACATACTGAATATCCGTCTCCTCCTGCATTTCTTGTAGGCTCAAGTTCGTTGTCAGTATCATTGGAAGACCGAGTCGATACCTGCTGTCGATGATGTTGTACACCTTTTCGAGCGCATAGCTTGTATTTCTCTCAGCCCCCAAATCATCGAATATCGCCAATTTTGTATTCGCAAGCCGTTCGATGATTTTCGATTCTTCATCTCTGTCTTTCTGTATAAGTTCGAGTATTTTCACGAACGAGGTCATAACAACCGAGATTTTCTGTTCCAAAAGGTAGTTGGCAATACAGGCCGCCGCATAGCTCTTACCCGTCCCGACTCCACCCCAAAGCAGAAGGCCTTGATTCTTCTTCAACATTTCCTCAAATCCGGCAGCGTATCGCTTGCAGTATTTCAGGTTCTTTTGATTTGCCTTTGTGACATGGAAATTATCAAATGTGGCGTTTTGGAACTTAGCATCCATAAGACTGTATTTTCTTAGGGCTTTTACGCGCTCCATGTTCTCTCGCACTTCATCTTGACGTTTTTCCTCAGCGCGTCTTTCGCGGTCGCATTTACACATACGAACCGTTTTCAGAATTATTTCTCTGTCCGGTTCTTCTTCGGTCGGGTCGGGCCACTCGCGAAATTCTTGTCTCGGCTCTCCGCATTTTCCACATATCAAAATGTCGTTATCATCATAGAAGTCTTTTTCGTTCACAACCTGTCGAGCGAGCCACTGGTCTGTCAAGCTTTTTGCGAAGCCGTGAAACCCACTTTCTACACTCATGAGTTATCTCCTCCGTATTTTGCAAATGGATTTTGGTTGTTCTGATACGCTTCGGCATGAGCGACTTCTGGTGGTTCCTTCGGGATAAAATCAGCAAATGGAGTATTTTCATTCAAAAAGGTCTTTGCGTGTTTTATGTACTCCAGCTCTGTCTTTCGTTTTTTGCACTCAGCCGCATAATTCTTTGCGGCATCCAACAATTCTGTTTCCGAAAATCCGTCTTTTCTTCGAGCTTGATATTTCTTGTACGCTTCGCCCTTGCCAATTTTGCGTGGGTAAACAGACCAGAAGCCCTCAAAGTCTTTTGAATATCGGGGCGCTTCTTCTGTTTTCTCTCCGAATTTTGGCTTTTCGCTTTCATCCGGTTCTTCCGCAGGTTTCTTTTCTTCCGATACGAGAACGGGTTGAGAAGCCGGAGAAGCGTTTTCGGACATTCTCAGCCTCGCATCGCGTTTTCTGTTGACATCAGCTTGACGCTTTTTCTTTGCCTTGTACCACTGCTCCTGCCACACATCCCAATCGTGAAGCAATAGTTTGTCATTTACTGTGTCAATCCAACCAGCATCTATTAGTGCTTGGACAACCTTGTCAAAATCCAATTTGCACCCGACACATTGCCCATACAGAAGGCGAGAAATATCTTCTTTGTCGGCGTTTAATATGTTGCCGTCCTCGTCAGCGTTTTCTCGCCCCCATAGCCACAAAATAACGAGAATGCCAATGGCTTCGGGAACATTACTGCCAAGCGGTTTGTATAGGTCACGTAGCTTAGGGCCGAGCACAGTATCGTGTACTGCTATCCACGCCATATTACTCTCTCCTTGATGCGTATCATTTATTGGTTACTTTCTTTTTTCGGGCTCTGCTCTGCAATCTCCTCAATCCTTTCAGTGATGTCTTTAAGGGCAGAGATTGTAATCTTCGCAGTGGAATCCAGACCAAACTCGGCGAGAACCTGTTTCAGCACATCATTTCCGGCGTCTCCGAGTTTTTCTTTGACAATCTTGAATAGATCCTGTCTCTGCTGCTGTGTGATAGGTTCGTCGGGGACAATCTCCGTTTCAATGACCTCGCCGGAGTCGGGGTCAACAATAAGGCCAAAATCTGTCTCCTTCAGGTCAACCATATCGGCAGCCTCTTCCTGAGAATAGATGCCCATAATCATATCCGGACAGTTCATTCTTCCGAAGAACGATGCCGCACGATATTGTATCATCACCTGCGGCATCGTCTTCCACTTGCTGCCGCTCTTTTGAGTCCAACCCTCACTGTTTGCCATGTTCATCGTAATCTTGGGGCCGACTACCTTATGCCCTGCGTAGTCCTCGGCCCACGCCTGACAGCTCAAGCCCCCGTCCTCCTTGGCATTGCCGAAATCGAACTGCAGTTCTGTCTTGTATCTGCGCGAGGAGTTAATCATTGCGATTATCCACTGGCTCGACCAAGCAGGTCTGCCGTTTACGATGTAAAGGTTCTGCATAACCATCATCGGGCTTGTGTTGATGCGACTTGCCATTTCAATAGCAATCATGCAGTTGCCTGTGTTGCCCTGATAGTCTTTAGGGACGACGGTTGATTTTGAGAGACAATCTGCCATTCGGAGTGCTGTTTCAAAGTTCTCTGCATCCGAAAAGACGTTCAAACCTCCCGTTTTGACATTCTGAACCGCGTTCTGTTTTTGCTCGGACACGGTCATTTCATTTTTATTGTTTGCCATATTTGCTACCTCCTATTATTTAAGCTCTAACGCTAATTGTAACGGTTTCTTCATACTTGACACCGGGGATAACGATTCTGCCCTTCGATGCTTTAATAAGACTCATTACAAGTTTTTCGTCAACAGGGCGAAGTTCCATGCCGCCGAACGAAACGGGGACAACGCTGCTGTCAATTGCGGTGATTTTCCAAGTTTTAGATGTAGATACACCGTTCGCTTTCGGCATCTGTTTTACTATTGCGCTCGTTGCCGCCGCAGTATCATAAACCTCGGCCTCTGCCATTGCAAATTCTGCCGCCGCAGTATCTCCGGAGTCGGAGGCATCAATGGCTTCCTGAATCTTCTTGTCTGCTTCGGCTTCTGCGAGTTTTCGCATAGTCTCCTCCTGCTCCTTGCGTTTGCGCTCCTGTTCAAGTAAGTAACATCTCATTTTGCCCTTCAAAATTTGTTCTGCCTTTTTTAAGGGGTCAAGCATCTCCTTTTTATGTGCGAGGATGTCATCGTAGGCTTGCTTAGTGGAAACTCTCATCGGTTCCCAATATTCTTCGACCTTTTTCTGCATTCTCTTGACATTGCTTGTGGTATCTCCGGCCTCGCTATAATCTTCGTCGGAAACTATAACTACATTCTCCGCTTGCAGTTCAATAGCACTAACCTCTTTGCCGAGTTTTTCCTCGGCTGTATCAAGGACAAGGCATGGTTTTGCAACAGATTTTGTTGCTTTGATGGCTACGTCGTTCATACTGATACTCCTTTGCTAATTTTTATACTTGCAGATACATTCATCATTTTTGGTGAACATAATCATACACGCTTTTAAGAGCGCCAAAGACTCTCCATCTCTGCGAGTCGTTCGCTGGATAAATGACGGACTTATATTTGCCGTCCTTAACGAGATGTAAAATCATCTTCTCATCAACCTTGATGCCGTGGCTGGCGAGTGCCTGAGAATATCCTTCCAGCTGCACCCCGCAAGTCATATCATCCACAGCGTAGGTTGTCTTATAATCAATCAAAGTGAGTTTGTCGCCAATATATGCAAGCAGGTCAATCGTTCCTCCGTAGCCGAGCAATTTGTGGTACACTCGAATTTCCGAGCCAACGACCTGCGGATTGCGCTTGTTCCAGAATTCAAGGAAGCCATCAAAGTATCCCTGATGTTCCGGAGGAATGTCAACAATGCCGAACTTGATATAATTCTCAATGGCATTGTGAACTATCGTTCCCTTTTTGGCTGCATTCACCAAAGTGCTGTCTTCGATATTTTTGTACAGCTCATTCTTTAGCGGCTTCATTACGGTCGATACGCTTGGTATCACTACACCGTTCAACTTGTAAGTATGAGTTCCTTCTTCAAATATCAGCCCCTTCATTTCCGGCAACTTAATCATCGTACCAGTCATAATCGAACTCCTCTTCTTCGGCTTCAAACCTTCGAGCTCCTGAATTTAACAGGATTTCTGCCGCGCAATCGCAGAAACACTCGTAGTGGTAATAATTCCCAGCGTATTCGCAGCATTCATCGCCAACCACGATGTCCTCGCCGCAATACTTGCAGGTGTAAACCTTCGGGGGTTCAGGTGCCATAGGGCATCTCGGATGACATGGAGTCTGGTGGCAAATTTCACACATCTTTCTTTCCCTCCTTATGCCTTTATTGGCTGTAGTTCTAATTTGTGTTGCCTGTTCTGCTCACTCCTAAAATTGATGTGCGCCCTAACAAGGCAATCACGTAGTTCGTTTTCAAACAAGACCGGAACATAATCAGCACTTTTATTGCAAACCTCGCACTTCCTCAGGGTATATGCGAACACTTCCCACACTTCTCTTTCGTCAAATATGTATCCGGTTTTATTTTCGATTTGCTTTACAATGTCATCAAGTTCAGCTACATACGCTTTCAATGGTTCGGTCATTTTCTTCCCCTTTCTTCTTAGAGGCGTCTGTCTGTGGCAGCACTTTTGTGCCGCTGTATGCGGATAGTTTACGCTTTCTTTCCCTTCGTTTTTATTCCCAAGCCGTCGTAATCAACAAACGGTGAAAGGTCAATTGTTTTCTGCTTGGTGAGTGCATTGTCAAGTTGAGCCATTGTTGTTATCCCATATTCGTTTTTGAGAATTTCAAGTAACTTCTTCTTACTTTCCACTCTTTAAACCTCCGTTCAAGGCCATATCTCCGATGATTTTTAGTTCGCTTACTGTCTTCGCAAGTCTTTCAAGGTAGTCAAGAATTTCTTTCAAGGCCGGTTTCTCACTTTCGGAGATTTCTCCGTCCTCAGCGATGTCAAGCAACTTTTCTTTCATGTATTCAAGGTCATCAACTTTCAGATTCCTGAGAAGCTTGACAGTCAGTCTGTCAATGCTGAATACATCTTCAGAAATGCAATGTCTACAACCAATCGGACACTCGTTCAAGCAGTAGTGATTAAGCAGCTGAGGTGCTTTATATAGGTCTGCCATAAGCACAGCCTTATCAACCGGCATACATTTTGTCAATCCCAATTCAGCGTCAGCCACAGATGACACGGACATTCCCAGCATTTCTGCCGCACCTTCTCGGCTAAGTAGCCTCTCGTCATATTTTGCAGCGTTTTTTCTCGCTTCGTACCAAGGATTTCCAAGTGCTTTCGTAGCATCACGTCCCATTTAACGCACCGCCATTTCGTGTTATAATCTTACCAGAAGTTGAGAACAAGACTTCCGTTTGGAAAGTCAGGAGAGAAAAGAAAATTGCCACTATACTTTCTTAACTGTGCCAATCGGTAACTGTCGGTCAAAAAGAAAATCGTTCATTTGAACGAGGTCAAGTCCAAGTATCTTGGCTACGCCAAACTTCTGCTTTTCGGTAAACGGAATTTTACCGCTCTCCTTCTTTTGATAGGAGTATACCGAGATTCCGAGTTGTTTAGCAACATCGTTTTGAGTTAATCCAAGCCTTGTTCGGGCTCCTTTGATTTCAAGTGGCATCATTGTGTTCGCCTTCTTTCTGTATCATTTATTTTTTTGTAGTATTTTTCCTTTGTCTTTATTATATATTACCAATCGGAAAAAGTCAATAGTTTTTTGGTGATTTTTTAAATTTTTTTTGCGTGTGTTTGAAAGGAAGTATTGCAAAAGCCGTAATTTTATGGTAAACTATCGGTAACACCAACTTGCGCCATGGTAATTTTATTTTTCAATTTTTACATATAAAGGAGTGTTTTGTATGGACTACACGATTTTCAAGGAGCATCTTCGTCATCTGATGAAGACAAGAAATTTGTCGATGAAGGCATTAGGCGAAGAACTGAACGTAACACCTGCAACTTTGTCTCGCTATCTGTCGGGGGATAGAACGCCGGACTTGCCGTATGTCGTTAAAATCGCATCATATTTCAACGTATCTATCGACTGGCTACTCGGCTTCAACGGAGATAAATTCGATATTATGCCCGTTGAGGTCCAAGAGATTGCCACCCTCTACCAGTTGGCATCTCCGCAGGACCGTCGCGTTGTTCAAGCCGTCCTTGATAAATACAAAGAGAGGGAATAACCTATTATGATCTACTCCGAAAGAACTGAGCGTTCAGCCGTTATAATCGACGGAAAAGGCTCTGCATCAAAACTTAACAGAATACCTTTTATGCAGGGTAGCTTCAACGAGGCTTGGCTTCAGGGACTTCTTGAAGACAACCCTGCGCTCATTCCTTCTGGTGAGGTCAATGGCGAATATGTTCCGCTTGTCTGCATCGGTCGCGAAGTTCCGGTAGGCTCAGGAGATATGCAGGGCTATATTGACAACCTGTATATCACTCCAAGCGGTTGCATTGTTGTCGTGGAAACAAAATTATTCCGCAATCAAGAGTCGAGGCGTACTGTGGTGGCTCAAATCATTGACTATGCTAAAGAGCTTCAAAGGTGGGACTGTTCCAAACTCAACGCCGTCGCCAAGGACTACACATATCGCAAATCAGGTCAGTCATATAAAATAATAGACCTTATGGCAAAGCGCGGATATCTCAGTCTTTCGGACGAAGCGCGGCTGAACGACAGAATAAACAATAATCTTCAATCCGCATCTTTTTTACTGATGATTATTGGCGATGGCATTAGGACCGGTGTGCAGCAGCTTGCCGATTTCCTAAACGACAACGCATCAATGTCTTTTAACCTCGCGCTTGCCGAAATGGAAGTTTATCAAAGCGGTTCTGAAGTAATTGTCATTCCCAATCTAATTACTAAAACTACCGTCATTGAACGTATCACGTCCGGTTATGGTATTAGTGTGTACCGTTCAAGCGGCGAGGAGCCTAAAAAACCGTATTCTCGGAAGCCTGTGCTTTCGAGGCGAGAGTTCATAAACGTTTTTGCGGACAACGGTGGTTACGACCCTGATACAATCACCGAGTTTATCAGTGACCTTGAGGCTATAAACGGGCTCACGGTAAAAATCGCGCCAACAGAACTGACCGTCTGTTACAGCCCTGCCGAAAATACAACATATCCGTTGCTTACATTTGGTATTGCGCAAGGTAAAGCAGAGTTGTGGCTTGTTCCCGGACGCATCAAGCAGACGTTAGAAAAGTACGGCATTTTTCCGTTTGAGGCGGATGACTTCATTAACTTCTACAAGCGATTCGTTGACCGGAGTCGCTGTAAGACGGAACCATACGATTACGAGGCTGGGTTTTACTATGCAGACATAGACAGTGTTATGCGCTGCACGGAAGACTTCATTTCTGCGGCAGAGGAGTTCGCCATCGCAATATCACAATAATAAGTCAAGACGAAATGGACACACGAAACACTCTCGTGCGTTTGCAAAACGCACATACAATATATTACGATTACGGTTACGATTACGATTACGGTTACGGTTACGTATGGAACGTCCGCGGAATTTCCGTTAAAAAATCCGCAGAATTTCCGCATGGTATTTAGAACGAAGGGGGTTAACGGTCAACATGGCAAGAAATTCAAAGCCAAAAAGCGGCATCACAGAAAAACTAAACTCACTGAAAGCCGCAATATATATTCGTGTATCAACACAATATCAAATTGACAAGGACTCTCTGCAAGTACAGAAGCGCGACCTTGTAGCTTACGCGCAAATGGTTCTCGGCATAGACGACTATGTGATATTCGAAGACCCCGGATATTCCGCAAAAAACACAGACCGTCCTGATTATCAGCGTATGATGTCAAGGCTCCGTTCCGGCGAGTTTTCGCACCTGCTTGTATGGAAGATTGACCGTATCAGTCGAAATCTTCTCGATTTCTCCTCAATGTACAAGGAGTTAAAAGACCTTGGCATAACATTTGTCAGCAAGAATGAGCAATTTGACACGTCAAACGCTATCGGCGAGGCGATGCTGAAAATTATTCTTGTCTTTGCGGAGCTTGAACGCAATATGACATCTGAGCGCGTAACTGCTGTTATGCTGTCAAGAGCGGAAAATGGGCAATGGAACGGCGGTAGGGTTCCTTATGGATACGACTGGTCGAAAAAAGAAAAGTTATTCTCCGTAAACGCGAATGAAGCAAAAGTCGTTACATTGATTTACAGTCTGTATGAGCAATATCAATCGGTTCTGTACGTTACGAGATATCTAAACGATGCAGGATTGAAAACAAAAGCAGGAAAAGCGTGGTCCACTACAGGAGTTTATAAAATATTGACAAATCCGTTCTACAAAGGTGCGTATCTTTACAATGTGCACAGCGACGGCAAGGCTGTTGAAAAGCGCGGCGAGGGGGAGTGGATAACGGTCGAGAGGCATCACGAACCTATTATATCAGACATTCTATTTGACCGGATACAGTTTGTGCTAAAGCGAAACAAGCGGGGCGGTGTGCCGGAGGACAAAACCTATATTAAGAAAAACATACACGTCTTCGCAGGTCTCGTCAAATGTGGGGTGTGCGGCAACGCAATGACGGCAACTCTGGATAAGCGGAGAGCGGATGGATGGCGACCGTCTATCTACGGCTGTTCAAAACGCCGCAACGATGCTTCCGCGTGTAATAACAAATACTGCTCAGATACGCTCATTGGCCCGTTCGTGTTCAACTACATAGCAAACATCATCCGGGCAAAAGAAACCACGTCAAAAAGAACTACGCTTGACACCTTGGAGAGAAAGCTGCTCCGTGGCGATGTCTTTTCTATTGTAGAACACATCGACCCCGAAGCGTTGAAGCGTATCTATCAGTTACTTATAGGCGGCCATACAGGGGTGGAGTACAAGCCTCAGTCGGTCTACAATAAGGGTTCGGCTACGGTCGATGAAATATCTATGCTTCAGGAGCGCCGCCGCAAATCGGAAAAGGCACTTCATCGTCTGCAGGCGTTATATTTCTACGGCGACGAGGAACTCCCTGAGAAGGACTACATAGTAACCAAGAAAAAGATGACCGACGACTTAAAAGAGATTGATAACCGTTTGGCCGAGCTTCACGCTATCGGCGGTGAGAATTGCAACGATGAAAGCGAAGAATTCATCCGAAAAGCATCTTACTTCGTTATGGTAGAGAACCTGCTGGACGAGCGATTCGTCGATTATAAAAAGTACATCCGAAGCATAGACCCAAGCATAGCGAGAAACTTTATCGTTTCGGTAGTGCAGACCATAGAAGTTGAGGACGGCAGAGTCAAGAGCATCACATTTAAGAATGGCATTACTCACACATTCATCTACAAAAGCAAGGCATAAGAAACGCCCCTCGTTCGCGCGAATGAGCAGGGGGCGTTTTTCAATGTTTTTCAGTTACACTTTTCGACGATTTTAATAAACATCGGGTAGTTGACAATATTTAAGATTTTGGATTTTTGTGGATTTTATTCGTCAGGCCTCGGATTATTGATTACCGAAATCCCTTTATTTCAAGGGTTTTTAAACGTTTTCGGCGATTTTAAAAATCTTTTATCCTATAAACATCGCATCGCCGAAGCTAAAAAATCTATATTCCGCTTCCACGGCGTGGCGATAGGCATTGAGAACGTTTTCCTTGCCGGCGAGGGCGCTGACCAGCATAATGAGAGTGGACTTGGGAAGATGAAAATTGGTAATGAGGCAGTCCATCATTTTAAACTTATACCCGGGATAAATAAAGATATCGGTGCTGCCGCTCTTAGGCAGAAGCACGCCGTTTTCCGAAGCGCTTTCCACCGTGCGGCAGCTTGTGGTGCCAACGCAGATTATCCGTCCTCCCGAATTTTTTATACGGTTGACGGTTTCCGCCGCTTCGGGGCTTACGCTGTAGTATTCCGAATGCATTTTGTGCTTTTCAACATCGTCCACCTTTACGGGGCGGAAGGTGCCTAAGCCCACATGAAGGGTGACAAATACCGTTTCTACGCCCATTGCCCGTATTTCGTCAAGCAGCTCCTTGGTAAAGTGAAGTCCGGCGGTGGGCGCGGCGGCGCTCCCCTTATTTACGGAATACACAGTCTGGTAACGCTCCTTATCCATGAGCTTTTCGGTTATGTATGGCGGAAGGGGCATTTCCCCCAATTCGTCCAGCACATTTTCAAAAAGCCCCTCATATTCAAAGCGCACCCTTCTTGCGCCTTCGTCCAGAGTTTGCAGAATTTCGGCCCTGAGCCTTCCCTCGCCGAATTCAAACCTTGCCCCGGGCTTGGCCTTTTTCCCCGGACGGAGAATAACCTCCCACTCGTCCTTCGAAAGCCGCTTCAGCAAAAGGAATTCTATTGCCCCGCCGCTGTTTTCCTTTTTGCCGTACAGGCGGGCGGGGATAACTCTTGTATCGTTTAGCACAAGACAGTCTCCGGAGCGGAGATAGCTTTTTATATTTCTGAAGCGGTCGTCCTTGTACTCTCCGGTGGTTTTATTTAACACCAGCAGTCTCGAGGCCGCTCTGTCCTCCAAAGGATGCTGGGCTATGCGTTCCTCCGGAAGGTAATAATCAAATTCATCTGTGTTCACTATTGTCACCCTTATTAAAGTAATTATATATTTTTTCAGCCAGCGCCGGACTTATTCCCCGTACGCGGGAAAGCTCCGCCGCCGTGGCGGATTTTATCTTCCCTATGCTTTTAAATTCCTTTAAAAGCTCCGCCTTTTTTACCTTGCCTATACCCTCAATTTTGTCCAGCTCGCTTTCCGTCATATGTTTATTGCGTATTTTGCGGTGGTATTCGATGGCAAAGCGGTGGACCTCATCTTGAATCTGCGTAACAAGACGGAAGGCGCTGCCCTGAGGGGGCAGGGTTATTTCGCCGCAATCGCTGACAATTCCGCGGCTGCGGTGCTTGTCGTTTTTTACCATGCCGAACACCGGAATATCCAGATTCAGCTCCTCTAAAACCTCCATAGCGACATGAGCCTGCCCAAGACCGCCGTCCATAAGGATAAGATCCGGCAGCTCGCCGAAACGCCCGTCACCCTTGCGGCTTTCGTGAGTAAAGCGGCGCAAAAGAGTCCGGCGCATGGACTCGGCGTCGTTGTTGCCTATATTTTCGTCCAGCTTAAAATGGCGGTAATCCCTTTTGGAGGGCTTGCCGTTTTTAAACACCACCATTGAAGAAACGCTGTCTTTGCCGGAAATATGGGAAACGTCGTAGGATTCTATGCGGTCGGGTATGACTTCAAGGCAAAGAGCCTGAGCAAGCTCTATGACCGCGTTGGCTTTAAGCTGTTCCTTCACCTTTTCGGTTTTCATGTTCATTATATTTTTGCGGGCGTTTTCCATCGCCATATCCACAATACGGCGGTTGGCTCCCCGAAGGGGAGTTTTTACTTCGGTTTTTTTGCCCCTCAGTTCGTAAAAATACCTTTCCAGCATTTGAAGGTTTTCCGTCTCGCAGGAGAGCAGCAAGGTTTTGGGAATATAAAGCTCCCCTCTGTAATACTGGGTCACAAAGCTTTCCATAGCTTCGCCCTCGTTCTCCATTGCCAGATTGGATATATCGAAGGAGTTGCGGCCTATGAGCTTGCCGTGGCGGATAAAGAAAACCTCCACGCAGGCAAGGCCGTCCTCGGCGGCAAGGGCGAAAACGTCCATGTCGGCGTCATTGTCGGTAATTACCTTTTGGCGTTCGCTGAGATTCTTAACGGAATTTAACCTGTCCCTCAGAGCCGCCGCCGTTTCAAATTCCAGATTTTCCGCGGCGGAACGCATTTCTTCGGTAAGGCGTTCGATAACCTCCTTGTCCTTGCCTTCCATAAACGAAGCGATATCCTTAAACAGCCTTTTATATTCCTCGGAGGTGACCTTTCCCGTACACGGAGCTATGCACCGCCCCATCGAATAGTAAATACAGGGGCGTTCCTTGCCTATATCCCGAGGGAACCGCTTTTTGCAGTGGGCGATTTTGAAGATGTTTTTCAGCAAATCCAAGGTTTCCCTTACGGAAAAGCCCGCCGGATACGGGCCGAAGTATTTCGCCCCGTCGTTTTCGATTCTGCGCACATACAGCACCCTTGGATATTCCTCGTTCAGAGTGAGCTTTATATAGGGGTAGTGCTTGTCGTCCTTCAAAAGTATGTTATACTTTGGCTTATACTCCTTTATGAGGTTGCTTTCCAGCACAAGAGCTTCCATTTCGCTGTCGCAGATTATATAATCCAAATCCGCAATATGGCTCACCATTAGCCGAGTTTTCTGATTGTGATTGGCGGAGGAATGAAAATACTGGCGCACACGGTTTTTCAGTACCTTGGCCTTGCCTATATATATTATTGTTCCCGATTTGTCCTTCATTTGATATACTCCGGGACATTCGGGCAGCTTTTTCAGCTTTTCCTCAATTACTTCGTTCACGTTCATCACCGATTTTATTGTAACACAAAACCTTTTCCGTGTCAATGAATATCGAATGTCAATAGGTTCGCCGTTGGAGCCGTATATGTTTAAATAATTGATTTTTCGTAGAATAAAAAATTTTGCGATACTATATAAATACAAGCGTAATATTGCTCGCTTCCGCGCAAACCGGGGGTGATACAAGAGGGGGTGCGTCCCCTTTTGTTCGTTTTACGAAAACAAGACCGCAAAGAAACAAATACCTCTGTTTTTTGCGGCCCCGTTTTTTATTTTTTATCCTAATTTCTTTTCCAGCTCCGCTCTGATAGCCCTGATAAAATTGAGGGAGTTCATCACGGTGGGAGTTATCCCCTCGCAAAGACCGGCAAGATCCTTTGTCATAATTCCGCCCTCCATAGTATCTACGCAGGCCGCTTCCAGCTTGTCGGCAAAGTCCATTAGAGGCTTGTTTTCGTCCAGCTCGCCTCTTTTTCTCAAAGCTCCGCTCCACGCAAAAATCGTGGCAATGGGATTGGTGGAGGTTTCCTCCCCCTTAAGGTAACGGTAATAGTGGCGGGTTACGGTGCCGTGAGCGGCTTCGTACTCGAAGTTCCCCTCCGGACTTACAAGTACGCTGGTCATCATGGCAAGAGAACCGAAAGCGGTGGAAACCATGTCGCTCATTACGTCGCCGTCGTAGTTTTTGCAGGCCCAGATGTATCCGCCTTCACTGCGGATAACCCGTGCCACGGCGTCGTCAATAAGGGTGTAGAAATACTCTATGCCCAGCCTTTCAAACTCCGCCTTGTAATCCTTTTCGTAAATTTCTTGGAAAATAAGCTTAAATGTCTGGTCGTACTGCTTGGAAATCGTATCCTTGGTGGCAAACCACAGATCCTGCTTTGTATCTATCGCGTACCGGAAGCAGGCGTGGGCAAAGGAACGAATCGAGCTGTCCTTGTTGTAAAGCCCCTGAAGCACGCCGGGACACTCGAAATCGTAAACCGTTTCGCGAAATTTCTCCTCGCCGCTTTCATTCGTAAACACAAGCTCCGCCTTGCCCTTTTCCTCCACACGGTATTCCGTACCCTTGTAAACGTCGCCGTAAGCGTGACGGGCAATGGTGATGGGCTTTTTCCATGTGCGGACAGTGGGCTTTATGTTGCTGAGAAGTATTGGCGCGCGGAAAACCGTTCCGTCCAGTATGGCGCGTATGGTACCGTTGGGGCTTTTCCACATTTTTTTCAGCTTATATTCCTCCACGCGCTGGGCGTTGGGGGTTATGGTGGCGCATTTTACGCCCACGTGCCACTTTTTTACGGCTTCGCCGGCGTCAATCGTAACCTGATCGTCGGTTTTGTCCCTGTTAGGCAGGCCCAAATCGTAATACTCCGTATTCAAATCCACAAATGGAAGGAGCAGCTCGTCCTTTATCATTTTCCAAAGGATACGGGTCATTTCGTCGCCGTCCATTTCGACGATTTTATTTTTCATTTGAATTTTTGTCATTTCGGTTTTCTCCCCTTTACTTATTTTGGTTCGCGTAGTAGTTCATAAGACAGCCGTCGAGAATAATCTGCCTTTCGTTTTCCGTCAGGCCGGAAATGTAAAGCGTCAGCTTATTTAGGGAGCCGTCTTTCTTTATTACCTGAGCCGGAATTTCCTCAACGCCGTTTTTGACCGCGCTCCTGATGTGGGGGACGAAAACGTAGTCTCCGGCCTCGCAGCAAAAGGGTGTGTCCTTAGATATCGTAAAGGGAAGGATTCCCCAGTTGATGCAGTTGCTGCGGTAACGCTTCGTCGCAAATTCGTAGCATATATTTCCGAAGCCGCCCAGCACCTTCTGGCAGGAGGCCGCCTGTTCCCGGGCGGAGCCGTCGCCGGGCTTGTTGGCGAATACGCACGAGCCGAACTGGGTGTCGGGCATAAGCTCGTTTACGTTGCCCACCTTGGAAAGAACCTCCACCAGCTCCGCCGGAGCTTCGCCGCTACGGCGCTTGGCTTCCACAGCGGCAACCGCCTTGCTTCTGCCGACGTATTCCGGTTCGCGTCGGGAAAGGGTAAATTCGCTTAGGCGAAGGGGATTGGAACGGTAGGAGCTTGTCTCTCCGGAAGGGATAAGCTCGTCTGTGGTGGTAACCTCGTCATGGATGACCGCCGCCAGCTTAAGCAGCAGATTTTCAGCAAGAGGGTACATTTTCGGCCAATCGGTAATGTTGGGGCCGAGCTTCAGCTCACAGTCGGGGTCCGCTTTGCCGTAGCCCTGATAGACACGCTTTTCGTAAACTCCCTTGTCGAAGGTGTATTCTCGGTCGTATTCGGGAATTTCCACATCGGTGGCGGCTGTAAGCACGCCCTTGTTAAGCGCGGTGGCGGCTATGGAGCGGGCGTCCATGAGAGCTACGCCGCTAAGCTGGCCGTCGCCGGGCTTGGAGCCTTCGCGGTTGGGGAAATTCCGCGTGGTGTGGCGGATAGAAAGCCCGCTGTTTGCCGGCACGTCTCCGGCGCCGAAGCACGGGCCGCAAAAGCAAGGCTTAAACACCGCGCCGGCCTCCATAAGCGCCGCTTGGGCGCCGTTTTTGATAAGGGCGAGATTTATGGGGACGCTGCTCGGATAAACGGAAAGATTGAAATATCCGTCGCCGATGTCGGCGTTTTTAAGAATAGCCGCCGCCTCGCATATATTTTCAAACATACCGCCGCTGCATCCGGCAATTACGCCTTGGTCAACCGTGATTTTGCCGCCGACAAGCTTGTCGGTAAGGTTAAACCTAACCTTGCCGCCGAACTGCTCCGCCGCCTTAAGCTCTGTTTCGCGGAGAATATCCCCGGCGTTTTCCTGAAGCTCATGTATCGTATAGGCGTTGGAGGGGTGAAAGGGCATTGCCGCCATACATTCAACCGTTGAAAGGTCGATTTTTACGCATCGGTCGTAGTACGCCCCATCCTCGGGCATAAGAGGCGCGAAATCGCCGCCGCGCCCGTGTACGCGGTAAAATTCCTCAACCCTTTCGTCCGTATTCCAGATAGAGGAAAGACAGGCGGTTTCCGTGGTCATAACGTCTATGCCGATTCTGAAATCCATGGAAAGGCTGCTTACGCCGGGGCCGGTAAATTCCAGAACACGGTTTTTCACAAAGCCCGTCTTGAAGGTTGCCCCCACAAGAGCTATCGCCACGTCCTGAGGGCCGACGCCCTTTTTCGGGGCGCCCTCCAAATATACAAGCACAACCTCGGGAGCGTTTACGTCGTAGGTGTTTTTAAGAAGCTGCTTAACAAGCTCCGGACCGCCCTCGCCTATGCCCATAGTTCCCAGCGCGCCGTAGCGGGTGTGGCTGTCGGAGCCGAGAATCATTTTCCCGCAGCCGCTCATCATTTCCCTTGCGTACTGATGTATGACGGCCTGATTCGCGGGGACGTAAATTCCGCCGTATTTTTTGGCGGCGCTGAGGCCGAAAACGTGATCGTCCTCGTTGATTGTGCCGCCTACGGCGCAAAGGCTGTTGTGGCAGTTTGTCATAGCGTATGGCAGGGGAAATTCCTTAAGGCCGCTTGCCCTCGCCGTCTGAATTATACCCACATATGTTATGTCGTGGGAAATAAGGGCGTCGAATTTAATCCGCATTTTTCCCTTTTCCGTTCCCGTGTTATGGGCGTTCATTATTTTATATGTCATGGTGCCTTCTCTTCCCTTGTCGGGAGAGGGAAAATCCGCCGGAGCGTCCTTGGCGTCAATTATCCTTCCTCGGCTGAGGTAAACTCCGCTTTCCTTCAATTCTACCATTGATATTCCTCCGTTTCTCCGAATAGGTTTCGGATAAAATAAAACTTTAAAATAAAACTTAAATAAAACTTATAAAAAATTATATCACAAAATCCCCCGTTTATCAAGTGGTAATGTCACAAAAATAATTT
>CAZKBV010000020.1:20924-25432 GCA_964551215.1 uncultured Oscillospiraceae bacterium
AAATTATATCACAAAATCCCCCGTTTATCAAGTGGTAATGTCACAAAAATAATTTTCGGCAAAAAACGCGGGCAGATTTTATCCTTTAAGTTCCTTTAAGACTTCCTCCAAGGCCTTTGCCGCCGCGGATACATCCTCTTTTGAGGTAAAGGCTCCGGTGGAAAACCGAAGCATTCCCCCTCCGACGGTACCCATGCTTCTGTGAGCCAAGGGGGAGCAGTGCAGTCCTCCTCGGGCGGCTACGCGGAATTTCGAGTCCAGCAGGGCGGCGGCCTCCACGCAGTCGGCGTTTTTCAGCTTTACCCCCACAACGTTCACTCCGTTATCTCCCATTATTTCAACGGAGCTGAGCGCGCTTATTTTTTCCGCAAGGAGCTTGGCGGTTTTGTGCTCCCTTTCAAGAAGGTTTTCCGCTCTCACGAATCGCACTCCCTCCAAAAGCCCCGCGATTCCGGCGGCGTTTACCGTACCGGCCTCCAGTCTGTCGGGAAAGACCGAAGGCATATACGCGCTTTCCGAAACACTGCCCGTTCCGCCGTATGTCAAGGGCTTTATAAACAGCCCTTCCCGAACGTAAAGCCCGCCCGTACCCATAGGCCCGTAAAGCCCCTTATGCCCCGGAAAGGCCATAAGGTCAAAATCGGAAGCGTCAATTGGCAGCAACCCCGCCGTCTGCGCCACGTCAAAAAGGGTAAGACAGCCGAAGCTGTGAACAAGGTCGTTTATTGCGTAAATATCGTTTACCGTGCCGGTGACGTTGGAAGCGTGAAGCACGCACACCAGCTTTGTTTTGGGACTCATGGCCTTTTCCACGGCTTCGGGAGTAATCCGCCCGTACTTATCCGCCGGTATAATTTTAAGCCTTGCCCCCTGAGCTTCCATTCTCACCGCCGGACGGAGCACGCTGTTATGCTCCATCGCGGAAATGAGTATTTCCCCGTTTTCGGGGACGACTCCGTTTATAGCGATGTTCAGCGCTTCGGTGGCGTTTTTCGTAAAGCATATTCTTTCGGGATTGTCTATGTTGAAAAGCTCCCCCAAGGCTTCGCGGCAGGCGAATACCGTCTCACCAGCCCTTCTGGAAAGCTCGTGGCCTCCTCTGCCGGGATTTCCGGCGGATTCCTCCATAAATTGACAGACCGCCCTGCTTACGGAGGGCGGCTTCGGGAACGTGGTTGCCGCATTGTCCAGATATATCATCGCTTTATATAGCCTCCGTCCTTTTCTTCAAAAAACGCCCTTACGGTTATTTTTAGCTCCTTGGCTCCATTTTCCACCAAAGGGCGGTATTTGTTCTCAAAGCGCAGACTGTATCCGCACCCTTCCTTTGTAAGTACGGACGGCGTTTGGGTTATGCCGCTTTTTATTCCTTTTTCGGCGAGCATTTTTTTAAGCCTTGCCGCCGATGTTTGGGACGGAACGGTTGCCAGCATTTATATCAGTCCTTTCATTTACAAATTATGTTTCCGCTTTGGCTTTTGCTACACTTTCCAAACGGTAACCTCATTACGAAAAAGTACCTACTTGACAAATTTTCACTATGTATTATAATTAAACATAGGGGGATAATTTTTAAATACGATATATTCTGACAATATCCCGATGGAAATAATCTTTGCAGACTAAAGGACGGTGCTTTATGAGAAGGAATTTTGACGTTACGGGAATGAGCTGCGGCGCGTGCAGCGCCAGAGTTGAAAATACCGTAAAGAAGCTAAGCGGCGTAAAGGATGTAAGCGTAAGCCTTCTGAGCGCAAGCATGAGCGTTGAATTTGACGAGAAGCTGCTTTCCCCTTCGGAAATAATAAACGCGGTCACCTCCGCCGGATATAAAACCTATCCCGAAGGGGGCGCGCCGAAGAAGAACGCCGCCGAGGAAAGCCGCAAAATAAAAAAGCGGCTTATAGCCTCCTTCTCGCTGCTTATCGCGCTGATGTATTTTTCAATGGGGCATATGCTGGGAATCCCCATGCTCACCCACAACGGGAAAATACTGGCCTGCGCCCAGCTCATTCTTACAATCCCGATTTTAATACTTAACCGAAAATACTTTACGGGGGGCTTCAAGGCTTTGTTTAAGGCTTCTCCCAACATGGACTCGCTGGTAGCCACGGGAGCTACGGCTTCGGTGCTTTACAGTCTTTACGCGTTCATAAGAATTTTCGCCGGAGACGAGGCTTTCCTTCACGATTTGTACTTCGAGGGCGCGGCAATGATAGTGACCCTTATATCCTTGGGAAAATACTTTGAGGCCCGCTCCAAACGCAAAACCGGAGACGCTATCGAAAAGCTCATCGGCCTCGCTCCGGACAGCGCGGTTGTAATCAAAGACGGCAAGGAGGTCGCCGTTCCCATAAGCGACGTCATCGAAGGGGACATTGTTGTCATCCGCGCCGGAGAAAGCGTTCCCGTGGACGGCACAGTTGTCGAAGGCGGCGGCAGCGCGGACGAATCCGCCATAACAGGGGAAAGCATACCGGTTTACAAAGCCGTCGGCGATTCCCTTATCGGCGCTACGCTGGTTTCAAGCGGATATTTCAAGCTGAGAGCCGACAGGGTAGGCAGCGACACAACCCTGTCGAAAATAATCAAGCTGGTTGAGGAAGCGGGCAGCTCCAAGGCTCCCATCGCAAAGCTGGCGGACAAAGTGAGCGGAGTTTTCGTTCCCGCGGTAATGAGCATTGCGCTGCTTACGATGATAATCTGGCTTTTAGCCGGAAAAGGCTTCGCCACAGCTCTTTCCTTCGGCATTGCCGTGCTGGTGATTTCCTGCCCGTGCGCGCTGGGGCTGGCTACGCCTACGGCAATTATGGTCGCTACGGGCAAGGGAGCCGAAAACGGCATCCTTGTAAAGTCCGCCGAGGCTTTGGAAACCCTTCACAGCGTAACCGCCGCCGTCCTCGACAAAACCGGAACTATAACCCAAGGCCGGCCAAAGGTCGCGGGAATGAGCTTTCCAAAGGATAAGCTGCCATATGCCGTCTCCTTGGAGGCCCTTTCCGCGCATCCCCTGTCCCTCGCTATAGGGGATTACGCCAAGGAAAACAACATCCCCCTGCTTCCCGCTTCCGACTTCAATTCCGAGGAAGGCTTGGGAATTTCCGCCGTCATTGACGGGAAAAGGATACTTGCCGGCAACCTCCGCATGATGGAAAAATACAAGGTGGATATTTCCGCCCTTCTCCCTTGGGCGGGAGAAGCGGCTCAAAACGGGGAAACTCCCCTTTTCTTCGCCGCCGACGGAGTGAGGTTAGGGGTAATTTCCGTGGCGGATCCCATAAAGCCCGACTCCCGCGAAGCCGTGGCGGAGCTTAAGGCTCTGGGGCTTAAAACCTATATGCTCACCGGCGATAATAAGCGCACGGCGGCGGCAATTGGCAAAAACGCCGGTGTGGACGAAATTATAGCGGAGGTGCTGCCTTCACAAAAGGAGGAAAAGGTTTCGTCCATTCAGAAGGCCGGAGGCAAGGTTTTGATGATAGGCGACGGAATAAACGACGCTCCCGCCCTTACCCGGGCGGACGTGGGAATGGCAATAGGCAGCGGCACCGACATAGCCATTGAAGCGGCGGACATTGTTCTTATGAAAAGCACTCTTAAGGACGCCGCCGGAGCCATCCGTCTGAGCCGTGCCGCCCTGAAAAATATAAAGGAAAACCTTTTCTGGGCTTTTTTCTACAATGTGCTGGGAATACCAATAGCCGCCGGAGCTCTTTATCCCATGTTCGGAATTAAGCTCAGTCCCATGCTGGCGGCGGCGGCAATGAGCTTCAGCTCCGTGTTCGTAGTGACAAACGCTCTGAGACTGAGAAAATTTAAATTCAACAAATGATTCCAAGGAGGCCTCCCATGAATGTCTACGATTTCGACAACACAATATACGACGGAGAAAGCGTTTTTGACTTCTATATCTTCTGCGTAAAACGCCGCCCGCTTCTTTTGCGCTATATTTTTGTCATACTGTTTGCGTGGGGGCGGTACAAGCTGCTTTTGCTGAGCCACGACAAGCTTATGGAGCTGGCGGAAAAATACGCCGTAAAATTTATATCCGAGATGAAGGATATCAAAGGCGCGGTAAAGGTTTTTTGGGATAAAAATCAGCAAAAAATAAAGAGCTTTTATCTCAGCTCCATGCGTGACACCGACGTTATCATCTCCGCCTCGGTTGACTTTCTCTTAGAGGAAATATGCCGGCGCATCGGCGTAAAGCGTCTTATATGCTCAAGGTTGGATTTAACCACCGGCAAAATAAAGACGCTGTGCTTTCGTCAGCTTAAGCCCACTCTTTTTCGGGAGCTGTTTCCCGACGGACACATCGAGAATTTTTACTCCGACTCGATGAACGACAGGCCTATGATGGAAATTGCCGATAACGCCTACCTTGTAAAAGGGGATAAAATAATACAGGTGAAAATGTAGCAAAGGGGTAAGCGAGAATTTCGGTAAGCTCGTAGGGCGCAATCAAGGCAAGACATATTTTGACAATTATTCCGAAAATGTTACAAAAA
>CAZKBV010000021.1:0-20195 GCA_964551215.1 uncultured Oscillospiraceae bacterium
TAATAATTTTATTTTATTAAAAGCTCCGGCGACAGACGCGCCGGAGCTTATGTTTGTGCAGCAAAAAATAAACCACCTGCTGTGCAGGTGGAGCCAAAAAATCTTTAGATAAAAGTGGAAAAAGAAATCCTCCCATGATATAATAAATGCAAGTTTGACGACTGCATAAAAATCAAAGGAGGATAACATCATAAGTAAAACTCAAGACAATAATAGTTTAGCACATACAACGTGGAATTGCAAGTATCATATAGTATTTGCACCAAAATTTCGCCGTCAAGTAATATATGGAAAGATAAGGGCGGATATAGGTTCGATACTGAGAGAATTGTGTACAAGAAAAGGGATAGATATAATAGAGGCGGAATGCTGTCCTGACCATATACACATGTTGATAAAAATACCGCCGAAGTACAGCGTATCAGAAATAATGGGATACCTGAAAGGAAAGAGTTCGCTGATGATATTTGATAGGCATGCGAATTTAAAGTACAAGTATGGGAATCGGCATTTTTGGTGCAGAGGGTACTATGTGGACACGGTAGGAAAAAATGCAAAGAAGATTCAAGAATATATACAAAAGCAACTTGAAGAAGATAAAGTTGCAGATCAGATAACATTAAAGGAATATATAGACCCGTTTACGGGTGTGCCGACAAACCAAAGCAAGTAAAAAAGCTGCTTTAGCAGCAGCCTGAAAACATATGCAGTCGTCGGACTTTCAGCGCGCTTGCAAGCGCCTGCCCGTACCATGCCCTTATAGGGCTTAGTCAAGCCACCGGCTGAGCCGGTGGTCCTGACTTTTACCGAAGGGATTGCGTAGCCCGCCGGCGGTTTTTCTTTCGGTTTTACATCAGTTCCCACAGTAAATCCGTATATTCGGCCGGATTGTCGAGGGGAAGTCCGGCAATGAGCAGCGCCTGATCGTAAAGAAGCTGCCCCAATTTCGCGCACTTATCCTTGTCAAGCTGCCATGCGTCCATAAGCATATAGAAGGCCTTGTGAGAGGGATTCAGTTCAAGGACTCTTTGAGCCTTAATGTCCGGAGTGTCGCCCGGAATAGAGCTGAAATATTTTTCCATTTCAAGGCTTACCTCGCCGTCGGCTGTAAGGCATACGGGGTGGCTCTTAAGCTTGTGGGACAGGCGCACGGCGGTTACCTTGCCGTCCAGAGAATCACGGAGGTAATCCAACATTACCTTGTTTTCCTCCTCTTTCATCTCGGTATCCTTTTTCTCTTCCTCGTCCTCGATGCCAAGATCCTTATCGTTGACGGACTTAAACTGCTTGCCCTCGTATTCGCCCAGCATATTTATTACAAACTCGTCCACTTCGTCGGTCATGTAAAGGATGGAATAGCCCTTGTCCTTAAGCTGCTCCGTCTGGGGAAGGCTGTCCACTCCGCTGACGCTGGCTCCGCAGGCGTAATAGATATATTTCTGATCCTCGGGCATATAGTCGAAATATTCCTTGAGTGTTTGGAGCTTCTTGTCCCGCGAGGAATAATAAAGAAGCAAATCCTGCAGCAGCTCCCTGTGTGCGCCGTAGTCGGAAACAACGCCGTATTTAAGCTGAAGGCCGAAGCTTTCCCAGAATTTTTCGTACTTCTCGCGGTCGTTTTCGAGAAGCTTTTTAAGCTCCTGCTTTATTTTCTTTTCGATGTTGGCGGCGATGGTGCGGAGCTGACGGTTATGCTGAAGCAGCTCGCGGGAAATGTTCAGGGAAAGGTCGCCGGAATCCACAACGCCCTTTACAAAGCGGAAATGCTCGGGGATAAGATCCTCGCACTTTTCCATTATCATAACGCCGCTGCTGTAAAGCTCCAGCCCCCGCTCGTATTCCTTTGTGTAATAGCCCATGGGGGTGGCGGAAGGAATGAACAAAAGGGCTTTATAGCTGATTGAGCCGTCCACGTCGATTCTGATAACGTCGGCGGGGTCGTTCATATCGTAAAACTTTTCCTTGTAGAAATTGTTAAGCTCCTCGTCGGTGACCTCGTCCTTCTTTCTCTGCCACAGGGGAACCATGCTGTTGACGGTTTCCTCCTCGGTGTAGCTTTCGTACTTAGGCTCCTCGCTGTCGGGAGTGTCCACCTTGCGGGATTTTTCAACGTCCAGCTTAATGGGATAGCGGATGTAGTCGGAATACTTCTTTATAAGATTGCGCAGAGCGTAGCTTTCCAGATATTCGCTGTATTTTTCTTCTTCCCCGTCGGCCTTCAGGCGGATAATTATATCCGTTCCCACAGCGTCCTTTGCCGTAGGCTCGATGGTGTAGCCGTCCGCTCCGTTAGAACTCCACATATAGGCTTGATCGCTGCCGTACTTTTTGGTGATTACCGTCACTTCGTCGGCAACCATAAACGCGCTGTAGAAGCCTACGCCGAACTGACCGATAATGTCCGTATCGGAGGCGGAAGCATTATCCATCTCCCGCTTGAAATCGAGGGAGCCGCTGCGGGCAATTACGCCCAGATTGCTTTCCAAATCGGCTTCGTCCATACCTATGCCCGTATCGCTTATGGTAAGGGTGCGGTTTTCCTTGTCCGCGCGAACCTTAATGTACATATCGCTGCGGTTAACGGAGCCGTCGCCGTTGTTCATGGCCGTGTAGCACAGCTTGTCGATGGCGTCGGAGGAGTTGGAAATTATTTCGCGAAGAAATATTTCCTTGTGGGTATAGATTGAGTTGATCATCATGTCCAAAAGCTTTTTGCTCTCGGCTTTAAACTGCTTTTTTTTCATTGTATATTACCCCTTTTAAATAAATTTCTGAAAGCAATAGGCGCGATTCGCCTTAAATAAAAAGTTGTTAGCACTCACTTCGATTGAGTGCTAACAGTAATGTACCACTATTTATATTATTTGTCAAGGGGTTTTTGAAAAAAATTTTCCGTAATGTGTAAAATTTGCCGCTTTTCTAAATAAAGCTTGCGGCGCAGTACGCTACGTAGCACAGCAGCAGTATAAGCCCTTGCACCCGATAGGTTTTCCCCGTGAAAAGAGGCGGAAGGGTAAGGGCGGTCATCGCCGCCGCGGCGGCGGCAATATCCCTGTATATTTCCCTTCCGGCGGACATGGGAGCGATTACCGCCGGAAGCCCTATTACGAGCAGGAGGTTTAGTATGTTCGCGCCTATTACGTTTCCAAGGCCTATGGCTCCCTGCTTTTTGATTACGGCGGTAACGGTTGTGACAAGCTCCGGCAGAGATGTTCCCAAAGCGATAAAGGTAAGAGCTACGACCTTTTCAGGCACGCCAAGGGCTTGGGCTATTATTATTCCGTTGTCAACCAGCAGCGACGAGCCGATGTAAAGGGCGGCGGCGCCGACTATCAGCCCTACGCAGATAAGCTCCGGCCTTTCATTTTCTTCCTCGCCGCCGCTTTCCCGAGGAGAGTCGGGGCGGCTTGTCAATATGTAAACGGCAAAGAGGGAAAGCAGAATTATTCCCAAGCCCGTACCCAAAGCGCCGGTCTTTGACGCGGAAAAAGCCGTAAACGCGGCGGCAAGCAAAAAGAACAGCAGTCTCTTGCATATGTCCCTTCGCCGAAGTCCGGCGGAGGGCAGCAGCAACGCTCCCAGCCCGCCTATAAGACAGGAGTTGCATACGATGGAGCCAAGGGCGTTTCCGGCGGCTATTTCGGGGCTGTTGTTTACCGCCGCCGTGACGGATACGATTATTTCGGGAAGGGTCGTGCCGACGGAAACCACCGTCGCCCCTATTATAATTGGGGGAATCCGCAGCTTTTTCGCGAGAACGACGGCGTACCCCACGAAGGAATCCCCTCCCAAAACAATCATAGCAAGACCGAGCAAAAACACAATCGTCACCGTTATCATAAGACCGCCTCCGTTTACAGCCTATTGTTCCGGCAAAAAAATATTCATATTTTCTAAAAATTTTGCTTGACAAATTCTTCCTTGCATAATATAATAAAAATAAGCAATGAAGGGGAGTAGTTCACGCATTACTGCGTCGGGTATTTCGTCAGTACGGCTTTAAGCCCGGAATATTCGGCAAGAAACGAGACTTTTGTTGCAGTATATCCGCGCCCGTTTCGGGAAGATATATTGCAACAAGAGTCTTTCATTTTTCATGAGATTCTCAATCAAGCAAAAAAGCGGGAGGAAATGAAAATGCAGTTGATTTTGAACATCGTTATACTGGTGCTGGGCTTTGCGCTTCTTATCAAGGGAGCGGATATTTTTGTGGACGGCGCGGTCGAGGTTTCGAGACGGCTAAAAATACCGCCTGTCGTAGTCGGGCTTACGGTGGTTTCCTTCGGGACAAGCGCTCCGGAGCTTGCGGTAAGCGTTGCGGCGGCTGTTTCCGGAAATAACGGCATTGCGGCGGGGAACGTTGTCGGCTCGAATATTTTCAATCTTATGGTGGTGGCCGGTCTTTCGGCTGTGTTCACAAAGCTGCCCGTGTCGGAAAGCATCGTCAAGAAGGATTATCCCTTCATGATAGCCGTGTCTCTTGCCGCGCTGTGTCTTTTCTTCGACGGAGACGGCAGCCGAATCTCTCGCGGGGACGGGCTGATTCTGCTTTTGTTCTTCGCAATCTTTATTGTTTATACCGTTCAGGGCGCCCTCAGCTCCCACCGGTCTTCGGAAGCCGAAGGTCAGCCTGAAAGCTCCATGAGCGGACTGAAATGCGCGCTGTTCATTGTGCTTGGAATAATCGCCATAGCCTCCGGCGGACAATTCAGCGTAAAAGCCGCTTCTTACATTGCCTCCGCGTTTGGTATGAGCGACACTCTGATAGGTCTTACGATTGTCGCTCTTGGTACGTCCCTGCCGGAGCTTGTCACCAGCGTGGTGGCGGCTCGAAAGGGGGAAAATGACATTTCCATAGGCAATGTTATAGGCTCCAATATATTCAACATATGCTTTGTGCTGGGGCTTTCAACCGCGATAAGTCCGATTTCGGTGTCAACCGATATAGTTATAGATACGGCAATAATGATCTGCTTCTGTCTGCTGGCGGCTTTCCCCATAATCGGGAAAAGAGCCGTAAGCCGCGGTTGGGGCGTCGTCATGGTTTCGGGATATGTGCTTTATCTCGCTTACATTATAATGAGAAACTACGGAATTTGGATTTTTTAAAATTTTGCACTTGACAAAAATCAAATATTGGTATATAATGCTTAGGTATCCTTGCTTTGGGTTTGTCCCAAGGCCAAAAGACCAGAAGGAGGTGTAAAAAATGGCTGAAATAATCAATAAGTATGAAACCATTTTTGTTCTTGACGCCGGCTTGGAGGAAGAAAAGCTCAATGCCGTTTCCGAAAAGTTCCAAAAGCTGATTGCCGATAACGGCACGGTTGAAAGCGTTGACGTGTGGGGCAAGAGAAAACTTGCGTACCCCATCAATTACAAGACAGAAGGTTACTACGTACTCGTAAACTTCAGCTCCGGTCCGGAATTTCCCAAGGAGCTTGAAAGAATTTACGGAATTACCGACGGTGTTATCCGTACACTTGTTGTCCGCAAGGATGCGTAAGGGAGGGGTGGAAAATGCTCAACAGTGTTCAGCTGATTGGAAGATTTACCCGTGACCCTGAGCTTCGTACCACTCAGAGCGGCATCAGCACTTGCAGCTTTACCATAGCGGTGGACAGAAATTTCGTCCGCCAAGGGGAAGAACGCAAGGCCGATTTCATAAACTGCGTGGCATGGAGGCAGACGGCGGAATTTATCACGAGATACTTCAAGAAAGGCAACCTTGTTGCCCTTGAGGGAAGTATCCAAACAAGAACGTGGGATGACAATGAGGGAAAACGGCACTACGTAACGGAGGTTATCGTTGACAGAACCCACTTTGTTGAAAGTAAGCGCGACTCCGGCGCCAACGCCGGCGGCTACAATCAGGGCGGCGGTTACGCGAACAACGGCGGTTACGGTCAAGGCGGCAATAACGGCGGATACGACCAAGGCGGCTACAATCAAAACAGCGGCTACGGCGGCGGTTATAGCCAAAGTGCGGCTCCGGCTCCTCAAAGCGAGCAGTTCGACTCCTTCGGAGGGCTGGGCGATCCCATATCTCCCATTGGAACAGAGGACGATTTGCCCTTCTGATTTCCTTGAAGCAAAATTTTAAGCAAAATTTTAATTGAAGGGAGTTTTAGCCATGATGGAAAGAGAAAAGACCGACAGGCCCTACCGGAGCCGCAAGGCAAAGAAAAAGGTCTGCCAGTTCTGTGTTGATAAGGTTCAGGAAATAGATTACAAGGACGTTGCCAAGCTTCGCCGTTACGTTTCCGAGCGCGCGAAGATACTTCCCAGAAGAATCACCGGAACCTGCGCAAAGCATCAGCGTCAGCTTACAGTTGCGATAAAGAGAGCAAGACACATCGCTCTGCTTCCCTTTACAGCCGAGTAAGGAATATAAAACGCCTTTTTGGAATAATATTCTAAAGAGGTGTTTTTAATTGCTTAAAAGAATTTTTACGGCCTTCCTTTCGGCGGCGGTGTTTTCCGCGTATGTGCCGGATTACGGCTTTGTTTTTGAAAATATGGGTCATATGCCGGAAAAGCCCTGCCGCGAGGCTGTGGAAATAACCATTCCGCTATACTGGGGAGCGGTGTATGAAAATTACAACTCCCTGCAAAAAAGGGGAGGCTTCGACCTTGCGCCCTACAAGGGAAAGAAATGCGTGCGCTACACCTACGTTCTGAAGGACATAGGCGCCAGAGGAAATGTTCTGGTGTACAAGGGCGAGGTCATCGGCGGAGATATATGCTCCATAACTCTGGACGGCATTATGCTGCCAATAGAAAAGGATAAGCTGAAATGAGACTTGATAAATACACGGCGGACGCTTTGGGCGTCACCCGCGGCGAGGCCGTTAAACTCATAAAGAGCGGCAAAATTACCGTGGACGGGAATCCTCAAAAAAACCCTGCGGCAAAGGTAAACGAGACTTCCTTGGTCGAAACGGAGGGGAGGCTCCTTAAGCGCGAGGAGTTTATATACATTATGATGAACAAGCCCGCCGGATATATTACCGCCGTCGAGGATAAGCGCTTCCCCACGGTAATGGACCTGCTGGGGGATAAATACAGAAGGTATAATATCGCTCCGGTAGGGCGGCTGGATAAGGATACGGAGGGGCTTTTGCTGCTTACAAACAACGGCGTTCTGGCCCACAACCTGCTGTCGCCGAAAAAGAACGTCCGCAAAACATACTACGCGGAGCTTGCCCGCCCTCTGACGGAAGAAAAAATTGATATTTTAGAAAAAGGCGTAGATATAGGGGGCTATGTAACAAGGCCCTGTACCGTCGAAAGGCTGGAAGAGACTCGCGTTAACATTACCGTGGCGGAAGGGAAATTCCACCAGGTGAAAAGAATGTTTGAGGCGGTGGATAACAGCGTGGTTTATCTCAAGCGCATAAGCTTCGCCGGCCTGAGCCTTGATGAAAGCCTTGCCCCAAGCCAATTTAGACAACTTTGCACAAAAGAGACGGAAAAAATATTACACTGTATACAATAGTCACAAATAAAATTCTTAATATTTGTACAATAAGCTAATTTGCAATAGGAAAAAAATGTGTTATTATAATAGTAACATAATTTATTGTCATGTTATGTATATATAATTTAGGAGGGTACAACCAATGGCAAGTTTGAGTTTAAAGCACATTTACAAAAGGTATCCCGGCGGCGTTACAGCGGTATCGGATTTCAACCTCGAGATTAAAGATAAAGAGTTTATTATCTTTGTCGGCCCTTCCGGTTGCGGTAAGTCTACGACTCTTCGTATGATTGCCGGTCTGGAAGAAATTTCCGAGGGTGAGCTTTACATAGGCGATCGCCTTGTAAACGATGTCGCTCCCAAGGACAGAGATATAGCGATGGTTTTCCAGAACTATGCTCTTTATCCCCATATGTCCGTATTTGAAAATATGGCCTTCGGTCTTAAGCTTCGCAAGACGCCTAAGGACGAAATCAAAAAGAGAGTTCACGAGGCCGCGCGTATTCTTGATATCGAACATCTCCTTGAAAGAAAGCCCAAGGCTCTTTCCGGCGGTCAGCGTCAGAGAGTTGCTCTCGGCCGTGCAATCGTTCGTGAGCCCAAGGTTTTCCTTATGGACGAACCTCTTTCCAACTTGGACGCTAAGCTCCGTGTTCAGATGAGAACCGAAATTACCAAGCTTCACCAGAGACTTCAGACGACCTTCATCTACGTAACCCATGACCAGACAGAAGCTCTTACAATGGGTACTCGTATCGTCGTTATGAAGGACGGTATCATTCAGCAGGTTGACGCTCCGCAGGTGCTTTACAATTACCCCTGCAACGTATTCGTAGCCGGCTTTATCGGATCTCCTCAGATGAACTTCTGCCCCGCAAAGGTCGTTAAGAACGGCAACGCTACATATGTAGAATTCGGCGAAGGCGAAAAGGCTAAGCTTACCGATAAGAAGGCCGAAGCCTGCAAGGATTATGTCGGCAAGGAAGTTATTATGGGTATCCGTCCCGAGGATATGTATGACGATGAAGCTTCTCTTAAGGATTTTGCCGATACAACACTTACCGCGAACGTTGAAGTTACCGAGCATATGGGTGCGGAAACATATCTGTACCTGAATGTTGATGATATTCCCTTTACGGCTCGCGTTAAGCCTACCAGCACAGCCGAAAGAGGCCAGGAGATTAAGGTTTGCCTCGATCCCCATAAGATTCATATCTTCGACAAGGCAACGGAAAATGTTATTATAAACTAAAATCAAAAATTTGGGCGGCGCTTTCTTTGGGCCGCCAAAAAAGGACTGTCGGCAAAGTCAAAGTCGGCAGTCCTTTTTGTTCTGTATAACGAAATTATGGGAGTTTCAACGGAGGAGTATTATTCCAAACTTGAGGAAATGATGCTCAGAGCCACGCAAAAAATGTAAGAGCGGATATTGTCCGCCCTTACATTTTTTACATATATACATTACTTCACATCCATAATAACCGGCAGTATCATGGGCTTTCGGTGCGTTCCGTCGTAAATAGCGTTGCTTAAAGCGGCTTTTACGCTGTTTTTGATGGTGCTCCAGTCGTGCTGCTTGGAAAGGAGGGCGTCTTGCACGCTGACGGTTGCCACTCTGCGCAGCTCCTCCATAATAGCTTCGTTGTCACGCATATAAATAAAGCCTCTGGTTATGACCTCCGGTCCGGCGGCAAGGGTGTTGGTTTTGCTGTTTATGGCCATTACCACCATAATTATGCCGTCCTCGGCAAGGTGCTTTCTGTCACGGAGAACAATATTCCCCACATCGCCCACGCCGTACCCGTCCACAAGCACGTCGCCGCTTTGCACCGTCCCCGTAATTTTCGCTCCGGACTGATCCATCTCCAGCACCTGCCCGTTTTCCATACGGAAAATGTTCTTTTTGTCGATGCCCATTTCAAGCCCCAGCTGCGCATGGCGTTTAAGATGACGTTCCTCCCCGTGAACGGGAATGAAAAATTTCGGCCTGACGAGGCCCAGAATTATTTTAAGCTCCTCCCTGCAGGCGTGACCGGAAACGTGTACCTCCATAAGAGACTGGTTTATTACGTCGGCTCCCTTTTTGTAAAGCTCGTTGATGACATTGGAAATGGCTTTTTCGTTGCCGGGAATGGGAGACGCCGAAATTATTACCAGATCCCCTTTTGTGATTTCAATATTTTTATGGTCGGAATAGGCCATTCTCGTCATTGCGCTGGTAGGCTCGCCCTGACTGCCCGTTGTTATTATTACAAGCTGATGATTGTTATACTTCTTAACGTCCTCAATGGGAATAAGCGTGTTTTCGGGTATTTTCAGATATCCTAACAGCGACGCGACCTCGATTATATTCACCATGCTCCTGCCGGAAACCGCAACCTTTCTCTTGTTGCGGACGGCGGCGTCTATTATCTGCTGAACTCTGTCAACGTTTGAAGCGAATGTGGCCACAAAAATACGCTGCTTTGTGTTTTTAAAGATTTCCTCAAATTTTTCGCCTACGGTACGCTCGCTCATTGTATAGCCCGACCGCTCCACGTTTGTGCTGTCGCTCATAAGAGCCAGAACGCCGTTTTTGCCAAGCTCGCCGAAGCGGGCCAAATCAATCATGGTACCCATAATGGGCGTGGAATCAATCTTAAAATCGCCGGTATGAACTACCGTCCCCGCGGGAGTGGTTACGGCCATGCCCACAGCGTCGCTTATGCTGTGATTTACCCTTATAAACTCAACCTTGAAATTATGGCTTATCTGCACCGAATCTCCGGCCTGTACGCGGTTGAGCTTCGCCACGCTTAAAATGCCGTGTTCCTTAAGCTTCTGCTCTATAAGCCCTATGGTAAGGCGTGTGGCGTAAACGGGTACGTTTATACTCTTCAAAAGATAGGGTATGCTGCCTATGTGATCCTCATGGCCGTGAGTTATTACAATTCCCTTCACCTTTTCACGGTTGTTAAAAAGATAGGTCATATCGGGAATTACGCTGTCCACGCCGTACATACTGTCGTCGGGGAAAGCCATTCCGCAGTCCAGAACAAGAATCTCTCCGCCGTATTCAAACACGGTGAGATTTTTGCCTATCTCTTGAACTCCGCCCAAGGGAATAATCTTTAATTTTGATTTTCTTGCCATATATACCTCCTATTTCATCATATTTCCGAACGCATCAACTTTTTATATTATAGCACAAATCCGCAAAAAGTCAACACAAAAAATTGGCATACTTTGACGGCATCGGTCTATTTTATGTACTTCCAAAGGCTCGCGGCCTAAAAGCTCCCTTTCATTTCCGCGCTTTACGGAAACGGTCTTATTGAAATACATGACCGCGGCCGTAATATCCGGCCTGTGTCCCTCCAAATCAGCCCAAGCGCTCCTCTATCAGCTTGGCGAGAGCCTTTGCGTCCGCTTTGATTTCCTCTTTGTTTTCCCCTTCTATCATGACGCGCACCAGCGGCTCGGTTCCGCTGGGACGTATAAGCACACGTCCCCGTCCGCTGAACTTCGCTTCAAGGCGGGCGATTTCATCGGTGATAACCTTGTCATCGGCAAAGCGCATATCGCCGCTTTTCGCAACCCTTGCGTTTTCAAGCACCTGAGGAAGGATTGTGATGATTTTTCTAAGCTCATCAACGCTCTTGCCGCTTTCCTTTACCACGCGGGCAAAGTTAAGGGCGCTGATAAGTCCGTCGCCGGTGGTGTTAAATTCACGGAAGATGATGTGTCCGCTCTGCTCTCCTCCCAAAACATAGTCGTTTTTAAGCATTTCCTCAAGAACGTACCGGTCGCCCACCTTGGTTTTGGGAATGTGGATATCCTGTTCCTCGCCCATAATGAAAAGCCCCAAATTGCTCATTATTGTGGCAACGATAGTGTTTCCGCGAAGGGTACCCTTTTTCTTCATATATACGCCGCATATTGCCATGATAACGTCCCCGTCGATAAGGCCGCCGTTGTTGTCCACGGCAAGGACTCTGTCGGCGTCCCCGTCAAAGGCAAAGCCGAAATCACAGCCGTTGTCCACCACAAATTTCTGCAGACCCTCAATATGTGTGGAGCCGCAGCAGTTGTTTATGTTCACTCCGCTGGGGTCGTTGTTGATAACCACAACCTCCGCCCCCAGACGGCGGAACGCCGTCGGACTGCACGAGGAAGACGCTCCGTTGGCGCAGTCAAGAGCTATCTTCATGCCCGTAAGATCCACGTTTACAACCTCGGTGGCGAAATCTATATATTCCCGAATCATATATTCTCCCCGACGCATAGTGCCTATTCCGCCGTGGGTGGGAAGCTCGATTTTTTTATCGGGATTCAAAATAAGCTCCTCAATTTCTTCCTCCGTAGCGTCGGGGAGCTTATAGCCCTTGGAATTAAAAAACTTGATTCCGTTAAATTCAAAGCTGTTGTGAGACGCCGAAACCACAATGCCCGCATCGTAGCCGTGCTTTCTGGTGATATACGCGATTGCCGGAGTGGGAGCCACGCCTATACATATGGCCTCCGCTCCCATGCTGCACACTCCCGCCACAAGAGCCGCTTCAAGCATCTGGCCGCTGATGCGTGTGTCCATTCCGATAAGTATGCGCACGCGTCCCTTTTTCTCCTTGCCCAGCACGTATGCCCCCGCACGACCTATTTTAAGAGCCAGCTCGGCGGTAAGCTCTTTGTTCGCAACGCCCCGAACACCGTCGGTACCGAATAATTTACCCATTTTTGTTTTCCTCCTTGATTATGCGCGTTTAAGCTTTTATTTGAAAAAATATCCTCTTGTAAACTCCCTTGGGGCGACGCCGCCGAAACGGTACTCGTCAATTATTTTCGCCGTTTCCTCGGGGGATTCCAGCGTAAACCTGAGCTGAAGGGCAGATGCTCGGCAGGAGCGCAGAGCCTCAAGCCTGTCCGCCGTATAGGTTACTCTGGAATTAAGCACGGTGTTCAGATGAGTTTCCCTGTCGCCCAAAACGGGGAACTCCGCCCCGGTTTTATCCCTTAAAATCAAAGGCTCGCCGCAGCCGCACCGCCCCCGTACTCCCTTAATCAGGCAGGCTCGGCTCACCATGACCTCCTGACGACCGTATACGGCAATTTCCCCGGGAATTGAAATTCGACGCAGTATCTCTTTTATTTCGTTCAGGCTCAGCTCCGGAGACATGGTAACCGAAGCCGCAATGCCCTCCCACGCTTCGGCCGCTATGGAATTATACACGTTAAGGCCTTGGTCGCCCTTGGGAATAAGCCCCGCCTGAAGTATAAGCTCCAATCCCCCCGGAGACGAGGAGTAAACCTCGCTTCCCTTCGGCAGGAGAGCCAGCCTTTTTTTAACCGCTTCCCCGTCAAGTATTACCGGCGGCAGACGGAAGCCGCATCCCTTCGGGGCATATTCCGCCATTTCTATGGGGACTACGATTTTATCCGCTTTCTTCGCCGCCTCCATCTGACCCGCTGTGCGGACAAAGGCTATTATTTTCGGTAAGTCCGTATTTTTTGAAGCCGACTTTGCTTCAATATGAAATTCGTAAATTTTCTTCGGGGCTGTTTCCCTGCGCATTCGGCAAAGCTCCTCAAAGCAGCTCCGCCTTAAAGCGTTCAGCTCCGACGAAGGCACAAAAAGTCCTTCCCCGATATCGGCGGTGAACTCCTCCGCGAAAAACGGAGTCCCGCCGGTTTTGCATATGCTTTCGGCGGCCTTTTCCGCCGTGAGGGGCGCTTTCACTGCTCTGCGGGGCAGATTGCCCCGGGAAAAAGACCGATTTCCTTCCCCGTCCTCCGCATAAAGGCTCACTTCTTCCCCTTCCCTTGCGGTAAATACGCATTTTACGCCGCTGCGCCCTTTCCCGCCGTCACGGCAAAGCTCACGGGCATGGGCAAGGGCCTCCTTGGGGGCGGAGGCCGAAATATTGTCGTTGGAAATATAGTAATTCATTATTTCGGGGGTGTTCAGTCCGGAAAAATACCCTTCCGTAAAGCTCCCACCTCGGGAAAAAATCTGCCTTAGAAGCTCATTGTCCTCCGGAGTTATTTCCTCCCCGTCCATGGCCTTTCGGCATACGTGTGTCGCGGCCCCCACATATTCCGGACTTTTCATGCGCCCTTCGATTTTAAAGCTGACAACGCCGCAGCGTTTCATTTCCTCGATTTTACCGCAAAGGCTCAGATCCTTTGGGCTGAGAAAGTAGCCCGAACGCCCGTCGGCGGAATATTTTCGGCGGCAGGGCTGGGCGCAGCAGCCTCGGTTGCCGCTTCTTCCCCCTATAAAGCTGCTCATAAGGCATAGGCCGGAAAAACATACGCACAGCGCTCCGTGAACAAAGGCTTCGATTTCGCAGCCTGTTTCCTCATAGACGCGGCGTATTTCCTCCATTTTCAGCTCACGGCTCAGCACGACTCTCGAAAAGCCCCGCTTCATAAGACACCTTACGTCCTCCGGACTGTGGGCCGTAAGCTGTGTGCTGGCGTGAATCGGCATATCCGGACATGTTTTTTTCGATATTTCCCCAAGCCCCAAATCCTGTATTATTAGGGCGTCGATGCCGTTTCGCGCCGCGTTTTCCACCGCGTGGGCGGCGGATTTAAGCTCCGCCTCTTTTATGAGGGTATTCAATGCCAAATACAGCTTAACGCCGTATTCGCGGCAGTATTCGGCGGCACGGCCTATTTCCTCCCACGAAAAATTCGCGGCGCTTTTCCGCGCGCTGAAGGACCTTTCCCCTATATACACCGCGTCCGCTCCGTTTTTAACCGCCGCTTCAAGACATTCCCAATCCCCTGCCGGAGACATAAGCTCGTACTTTTTTTCCGTCATGACTTTTTGGCGTGCTTAAGCTCCGTTTCAAGCTTCGCGATGTTTATCCTAAGGGCTTGGTTTTCGTTGGTAAGCTTTGTGTTTTCGGCGGTTTTTTTATCCAGCTTCAGCTTGGTTTCCCCCGCTTCGTTGGCAAGAGCCACCGTCTTTGCCGTAAGAGAGCTGTTGCTCTCCTTTAGCTGGAAAAGCTCATCCGCGATATTAACGCAGGCCAGCACCGCCGCCATTGATGTGGAAAGTCTGCGATCGCGGCTTATAAGCTCTTGGATTTTTTTGTCCACATAATACGAAACATTGCGGACATATTCCTCGGGTGCGCTGCTTACAATAGTATATTCGGAATTGTTGATTTTTACCACCGTTGTAGTTTTATCTTCCACGCCTATCGCTCCTTTTCTGTAATACTCTGACTTTATTATACAACATTTCCCTTCATAAATCAACATTTTTTTAAATTGCTCTTTACATTTTTACCTCGGATGTGGTAAGATATATATAATGAACAAAAAAAGCTCGCGCAAAATCTGTCTGCCGCGTAAAAAGGAGGAACTGTTTATGCTCCCTAAGGACCCTAACATACTTTTAAGCGTAATAAATATGAAGCTGAGGGATTTTTACCCTTCCCTAAACGACCTGTGCGCCGATACGGGCGAAAGCCGAGAGGATATCGAGGCCGTTCTCTTGGGGGCGGGCTGGGAATATGATTCAAAAACCAACAGCTTTCAAAAAAAGGAGGCGGCGAAATGAAAATAGCTATGTTCACCGAATGTTACGAGCCTTTTATAAACGGGGTGATAACCCATATAAAGGTTCTTACGGAGGGGCTGAGAGCCTTGGGCCACGAGGTGCTTATTGTAACGGGCGACACCGAATGTCAGCACCATTATATTGACAACGGCAACGTGCTCCACTGTCCGGCGGCCAAAACCGGAAAGCGGCTTTACGGCTACCCCATCCCCTCGCCCATAAGCCGCCACCGCCGCGCCCTTATAAAGGACTTTGCTCCGGACATAATTCATATTCACACGGAATTCAGCATGGGGCAAAGCGGAATCAGAATAGCAAAATACCTTAACATACCCATTGTATATACCATGCACACAATGTACGACGAGTACGTTTACTATATCGCGCCCAAAACCCTGTCCCGTCCGGCAACGAAAATCGCCAGGCAGTATCTTATGCACGTGGCCGGCAACGCCGACGCGATAACCGGCCCCAGCCGCAAGGTTCAGGAATACTGCCGCGAAATCGGCGTCCGCACCCCCGTAAAGGTGATAAACAACGCCGCCGAGCTTTCCTCCTTCCGTCCGGGGACGGTATCCGAGGATGAAAAGTCCGCGCTGAAAGAAAAGCTTGGCATCGCCTCCGGCGAAACTGCGGCAATATTCGTGGGCAGACTTGGACGGGAAAAAAGCGTTGACGTGCTGTTGGGCTTTTGGAGCGAAGCCATTACCTCCGAGGACAAAATAAAGCTTATCATCGTCGGCGACGGCCCCGTAAAGGACGAGCTGATTCAGCAGGCGCGGGAGCTTGGCATCGCCCATATGGTAACCTTTACCGGAAGGGTGGAACACGAGGATATGCCCCGTTACGTTGCCATAGGGGACGTTTATGTTACGGCCTCTCTTTCCGACACAAATTCAATTTCCATGCTTGAAGGCATGGCCGCCGGACTGCCCGTGCTTCAGCTTACGGATCCCTTAAACGCCGGACAGGTTGTTGACGGAGTGAACGGCTATTCCTTTGACAACGCCGAGGAAATGGCGGCTTATCTCAGAAGGATACGCGATATGTCCCCCGAGGAAAGAGCCGCTCTCAGCGAAAGCGTTATAAGCTCCGTTCGTTCCAGCGGAAGCCTTGATTTGGCGAAAAATCTGCTGTCGGTATATACCGAGGTGCTTACGCGGGAAACCGAGCTGAGCAACTCCGTGCGCGTGCTGGCAATGAATCTGTGCGACAGAGCCGGTCTTTCGGCTGAAAAGCTGGCGGCAATGAAAATATACAAGGTCTATGACAAGCTCGTCTTTGCCGACCCCGGCGAGGAAATGTTCTTTCCGGAAAACGAAAGCGACGTCCGGCTCTCTTTTGACGACATAAAGCCCCCCGTAATATACCATATGGATAAGGGGCGCTTTGAGATAACGCCTTACGCCGCGGAGACTTTAAAGAAATAACATCCGCAATCCGCCGAAAAGCGTCTTTGCCTCGGCACTGCGGAAAAACGAAGGGAGGAAAATTTATGTTCACACATCTCCATGTTCACAGCGAATACAGCCTGCTTGACGGAATGTGCCGCATAAGCGAGCTGCCGAAAAAGGCCAAGGAGCTTGGCCAGAGCGCCATAGCCCTGACCGACCACGGAGTTATGTACGGCGCCGTGGACTTTTTCAAGGCCTGCCGCGCGGAGGGAATAAAGCCCATTATAGGCTGCGAAATATACACCTCCCAAGATATGTACAACAAGCAGGGGCGCGAGGGCAACGGAACAAATCACCTTGTGCTGCTGTGCAAAAATCAGGAGGGCTATAACAACCTGATACAGATTGTGTCCGCCGGATGGGTGGACGGCTTTTACTATAAGCCTCGGGTGGACAGGCACATTCTGGAAAAGTATAAGGGCGGGCTTATTGCCCTTTCCGCCTGCCTTGCCGGAGAAATTCCCAGGGCTTTGCTTAACGGGGAATACGAAGCCGCCAAGGAAACCGTAATGTACTATAAGGAATTGTTCGACGAGTTTTATATCGAGCTTCAGGATCACGGCATTGAGGAGCAGAAGCGGCTCAATCCAATGCTTATAAAGCTTGCGCGGGAAACCGACACCCCTATGGTGGTAACCAACGACGCCCACTATCTCACTAAAAGCGACGCCAAAAATCAGGACGTGCTTTTGTGCATACAGACAGGGAAGCTGCTGGACGAGCCGAACCGTATGCGCTTTGCCACCGACGAATTTTACCTTAAAAGCGAGGAGGAAATGCGCTCCCTTTTCCCTGAGCTGCCGGAGGCCTTTGACAATACGGCAAAAATTGCGCAAGAGTGCAGCTTTGAGTTCAAATTCGGCGAAAGGCACCTTCCGAAATACGATGTTCCCAAAGCCGTTACGGCAAAGGAGTTTTTGAGAGAGCTTGCGGAAAAGGGCCTTAAGGAAAGATACGGCGAAGGCTGCGAAAAATACAGGGAAAGAATGGAGTACGAGCTTGGGATTATCGAATCAATGGGCTTTGTGGATTACTTTCTCATTGTTTGGGACTTCATAAGCTACGCCAAAAGCAACGGAATCCCCGTAGGCCCCGGCCGAGGCAGCGGCGCCGGAAGCATTGTGGCGTACTGCCTCCACATAACCGATGTGGAGCCAATGCGCTTTAATCTGATTTTCGAGCGTTTCCTTAATCCCGAAAGAGTGAGTATGCCCGACTTCGACGTGGACTTCTGTCCCCGAAGGAGAGGCGAGGTTATAGACTATGTTATCCGCAAGTACAAGCCGGAAAACGTAAGCCAAATCGGTACCTTCGGCACAATGAAGGCCCGGGGCGCGATACGCGACTGCGGAAGGGTGCTGGGAGTGCCGTACAGTGAGGTTGACGCCGTTGCAAAAATGGTTCCCATGAAGCTGGGAGAAACCATCGAAATGGCTCTTAAGGAAAATCCCAAGCTGAAAGCCGCCTACGACGAAAACGAATCGGTGAAAAAAGTAATCGACACCGCCATTGCCATAGAGGGTTTGCCCCGTAATATAGGCACTCACGCCGCCGGAGTTGTTATTGCCGGCCAGCCTGTTTCCACCTATGTCCCTCTTCAGCGCAGCGACAATATTATTTCCACACAGTACACAAAAGACACCGTGGAGGAGCTGGGTCTGCTGAAAATGGACTTTCTGGGTCTCAGAAACCTTACCATTATAGACGACTGCGTAAGGATTCTCAAGGCTCAGGGCATTGATGTTGACATGAGCAAAATAGACTATTCCGTCCCCGAGGTTTACGCCATGATATCCGAAGGGGATACCGACGGAGTTTTTCAGATGGAAAGCGCGGGTATGCGCTCCTTCATGCGGCGGCTGGAGCCGGAAAGCCTTGAGGACATAATCGCCGGCATCGCCCTTTACCGCCCCGGCCCAATGGACTTTATCCCCACCTACATCGCCACCAAGGCCGACCCTTCAAAGGTGAAGTATAAGCACCCCCTATTGGAGCCGATTTTAAATATGACCTACGGCTGTATTGTGTATCAGGAGCAGGTCATGCAGATAGTTCAGCAGCTTGCGGGCTTTTCCATGGGACAGGCGGACGAGGTGCGCCGCGCCATGAGCAAGAAAAAAGCAAAGGAAATGGAAAAGGCGAGAAAAAGCTTCATCTACGGGGAGCTTAACGAGGACGGCAGCGTGCGGGTTCCGGGGTGCATCCGACGGGGCATAGACGAAAAAACCGCCGCCAGCATATTCGACGATATGGACGCCTTCGCGAAGTACGCCTTTAACAAGGCTCATTCCACCTGCTATGCCTATGTATGCTATCAGACGGCATATCTTAAATGTCTTTATCCCGAAGCCTTTATGGCGGCTCTTATTACCAGCGTAATGGGAGACAACGCCAAGGTTGCCACATATATAAACAATTGCACCCAAAAAGGAATAAAAATACTTCCGCCGGATATAAATAAAAGTGACAGCGGTTTTACCATCGAAAACGGAGCCATACGCTTCGGCCTTACCACCATTAAAAATGTGGGCGAGGGCTTTGTAAAGGCCTGCATCGCGGAACGCCGAAGGAACGGCGACTTCGTAAGCCTAAGAGATTTTGCCGGACGCATGACCGGAGCCGACATGAACAAACGGGGCGTGGAAGGCTTTATCAAAAGCGGCGCCTTCGACTCCATCCCCGGAACCCGGGCCCAGAAGCTCGCGGCATATGAGCAGATTCTTTCCTCCGCCGCAAGAAACGCCCGTGACAACATAGCCGGACAGCTGTCGTTTTTCTCAATGGATAACGAGGAGGACTTATCCGACGAGTTTCCCTCCGTGCCGGAAAAAAGCCCACGGGAGCTTTTAGACATGGAAAAGGAGGCGACGGGAATATATATTTCCGGTCATCCGCTGGACGAATACAGAAACGACATAAATTCTATGGGCCTGCCGGAAATTTCCCGTGTACTCGGCGCCGGAGCCGACGACGACAGCGGCATAGCCGACGGCGACATTGTAACCGTCGCGGGCATCGTTTCGAGCGTAAAGGAAAAGATAACCAGAAGCAACACCACTATGGCTTTTATTGAACTGGAGGACTTCACCGGAAGCATCGAAGCCGTAGTTTTCCCCAAGACTCTCCAAAAGCTGAGCGAAATAATCCGCGAAAACAACATAATTGTCGCCACCGGTCGGGTAGACGTAAAGGAAGACGAAAACGCCAAGCTTATTATGGAATCGGCGGTTCCTTTCGGCAAGGGCTTAAAATCCGGCGCCGCCGTAGGTCGTCAAAATGCCTCTTGCGCTCCCGTCGGGAAAGCTCTTGAAATAAATCTTGACCGGACTGAGCTGATGAAGCTGGATTCCCTTCGGGAGTGTATCTTCAAAAGTCGGGGCGGCGTTCCCATTGTCATAAGCTGCCCCTACGGAAGGATAAACGTATCTCCGAAATGCGCCTGCAATCCCGATGAAAGGCTTATTTCGGCGATAAACCGCGTTGTCGGGCGCGAATGTACGAAAATCATTGGGTAAATATGTATAAATTGTTAATATTTTTAAAAAAAGTAGTTGATTTTTTTCCTTAAAAGGTGTATTATACTATTGTTGATTTCGGCCCGTAAGATAAGGAGTCGATTCCTCCTGCTGCGGTTGCTATCTTTTTGTTGCCTCTGTCCCAAGCGAGCTTGGCAGAGCGTTGTTCCGATTTAAGCGCAAAACGGCGCAAGGTG
>CAZKBV010000021.1:20295-25429 GCA_964551215.1 uncultured Oscillospiraceae bacterium
GTATACTTCTTGCTGCTTGTGGTGGGAGTGGAGCCGTTGGTTGTGTAGTAAATCGTAGCTCCGCTGGGGCCCTTAAGCGTCACCTTTACGCCGCCGGACACGGATGAAGCGGACGCGGAGGGCGTTGCGAGCCGGCTTACGGTGATGTTATATTCGGCAATGTCGCTTTCTTCCATTCCGCTCTTATAAGCCATGGTGCGGATGGTGGTGGTTCCCTTTTCGGTAATCTTTATTCCGGAGGATGTATATTTCTTGCTGCTTGTGGTGGGGTCGGATCCATCGGTGGTGTAGTAAATCGTGGCTCCGCTTGTTGTCGTGGAAAGCTTCACCGTGTACCCTCCCGCAACGGCTGTTTTTGTGGCCGTGGGAGTCGCGCAGCTTACGCCCTTTAGCGTGCCGGAATAAACCTCGCTGTTGACATATCCCGCCTTTACCGCGATAGCCTTAATGGTGCAGGCGGAGGTAACCGTAAACGAAGCCGTATACTTCTTGCTGCTTGTGGTGGGAGTGGAGCCGTTGGTTGTGTAGTAAATCGCGGCTCCGCTGTCGGCTGTAATTGTTACCTTTTTGCCGCCGCTCGACGTAGACACCTTCACTGTGGGAGTGGAAAGCACGGGAATATATACCTCCGCGACCTCAACTCCGCTGGGGTCGTATCCGCTTCTTGTGGCTATAGCCTTTATTACGGTATCCTCCGTAACGGTAATGCCGGAGGAAGTATACCTTTTGCTGCTTGTGGTGGGGGTTGTGCCGTCAAGCGTATAGTAAATTACGGCGCCGCTGGTGGAGGACGTTATTGTCACCTTTTTTCCTCCGGTAACGGCGGTTGCCTTAAACACGGGATTTGCCGCCCGCGCTTTGGTTACGGTAACAAGATAATAGCCCACATCGCTGTATTCCCCGCTGGATTTATCGTAGGCCACAGCCCTTACCTCGCAAGTGGAGGTTACTTTTACCGAGCCGGAATAGCGCTTGCTGCTTGTTGTGGGGTCGATGCCGTTGGTTGTATAATAAATATAAGCTCCGCTGGTATCGGATTTAAGGGTAAAGGTTGCCGCCCCGGTCGTTGTCGTGACGGATATATTGGGCGTGGAAACATATCCATCCGCCATAGCCGCGCCGGTAAAAGCCGCAAAAGACATTACAAGCGCCGCGAACAGGGTTAAAAATTTTTTCATGGCATATTTCTCTCCTTTTATCGGTTTACATATTTTTCAATACAGCCTGCGTGCGGACGTCCCCGCACAGGCCGCAATCTGCCGCAAGCTCCGCTTCAAGCAAGCCTTATGGAGCTTACTCCGATTTAAGTATATAATAACACAATTTGCCGCAAATTGTAAAGAGGTTTGGATTATTTGTAATCTTAACGTAAACTGCCATTTACAAATTTGTCATAATTTTATATTATCATATAATAAAATAATACAAAAAAAGGGAAATACTTTAAAGGTGGCCGACGCAATGAAAAAACGCTTTCTGTGCACAGCCTTGACGCTTTTGCTTATTTTTATGTCTCTTCCGGCTTTTGGCGCCGACAGGGCTCCCTCCATAACAAGCAAGGCGGCCATAGTTGTTGATTTTGATACAGGATATACGATTTACGAAAAAAACGCGGATGCTCCGCGCGCTCCCGCCAGTATGACAAAAATAATGAGCCTTTACTCGTTTTTCAGTCACATGAAGGAGCATGGGCTTACATTGGACTCCGGCGTGACAATTTCAAAAGCCGCGGCAAGCCTTTCCGTCAAGGCGGGGCTTAGCAACGTTCCCCTTTCGGAGGGAGAGGTTCTCAGCGTGGACACCCTTGTCAGGGCGGCCTGCGTTGTTTCGGCAAACGCGGCGGTGCTTGCCCTTGGGGAGCTTATCGCCGGCAGCGAAAGCGCCTTTGTTTCGCTGATGAATACCGACGCCGCCGCCCTTGGGCTTACGGCGCGTTTTACCGACCCTGCCGGAATAAACAACACAAACTCTATAACTCCCCGAAGCATGGCTCAGCTTTGCCGCAGGATAATAAAGGACTACCCCGAAATACTGGATTATACCTCCCTTAAAACCTTTACCTTTAAAGGGAAAACCTATTCCTCCACCAACAAGCTCTTGGACGGGCTTGACGGCTCCTATCCCGGCACGGACGGCATGAAAACCGGCTACATAAGCGCGGCCGGTTATTGCCTTACGGCAACAGCCGAAAGGGAGGGGCGGCGGATAATCGCGGTAACGATGGGGTCTTCAAGTCTCGACGCCCGCACAACCGACGGTTATGCCCTTTTAAGCTACGGCTTCAAAAACCTTGAAGAGACTGTGGAGCCTATTTACATGATAGGCGAAAGCCCCGTAAGCCGTCTTGACGACAGCACAAGCGTCACTCTCGCAAATGTGCCTCAGCCCTTTGAGGGCTGCGCCTTCTGGGAAAAGGACGGAGTGGTGGTTTTGGAATACGGTTACATATGGGTGGATAACGGCACCGCCGTCAGCATAGACCAAAGCGACCCTGAGCTTGAGCTTATTATTTCCGTAGGGCCGTATAACGTATCGGTTAAATAATAAGCGCGGCGTTACCCTGTTTTGACAGATGTGCAAAAAATTTTTTAAAAAATTTTAAAAACCCCCTTGACAAACAGCTCCTACAGGTGTAATATATAGGTAGTCTTACAACCGTAGTATTAAAAGGGGCTGATTTAAGATGAACAGTATTCCCTGCACAAGCGACGCGGAGCTTGCTCCGCCGTATGTTTGAGCTTTGAGAGGGCGCGTATATGTACGATTTTTTAAAAACAATTCTTACCATGTCGGTTTTGGGTAGCGCGGCGGCTTTGATAATATTTGCTTTTAAGCCCCTTACAAAAAGAGTTTTTGGCATCGGCTGGCAGTATTATATCTGGCTTACGGCCTTGCTTATTATGATAACGCCCGTATCCTTCCGTATACCTCAGGCAAAGGATATCGAAAACAATATCGGCGTCAGGGTTATAAAAGTCTACGGCGATTATGAGAAAAAGGCCGTCGGCATTATGCCGGAAGGCAGTGAAAGGGCTGATATTGTTAAGATAATTTTTTTGACATATGTTATAGCTATGCTTATCACCGCAGCGTTCAGATTGTCAAGATATTTTATTTTTAAAAGAAGCCTGTACAAAAATTCTGTTCCATGTGATTTGGGCGAGCTTGTACCAAAGAGACTGTCTGTTCGGAAAACAAGCGCCGCCGGCGCTCCTTTTCTCATAGGCCTGTTAAGACCGGTTTTGTTTTTGCCCGACGCGGATCTTAATGACGACGCCTTTAAATACGCCCTTATGCATGAGCTGGTTCATTACCGCCGAAGGGATATTCTTTACAAGTGGGTTGTTATGCTGGTAAAAACCCTGCACTGGTTCAATCCCGTTGTTTACTGGATATCCGTCCGGATTAACGAGGATTGTGAAATTTCGTGCGATATGGCGGCGACCAAAGGAATGAACGACAGGGAAAAGAAAGAATATATGCGCGCCGTGCTTAGCTTTGCCTCCGCTTCCTCCGGTAGGAAAACTGCTCTTACAACAGGGCTTTCCGGCAGCGGAAAAACGATTAAAAAACGTTTTTCCTTTGTCGCGAAAGGCAGGTACGCAAGCCGCGTTTCGGCAGCATTTTCGTGGTTTTTCGCCGTCTTGTTTTTTTCGGTCGGAGTTTTGGCGTCGGGAACGGCAAACGGAAAGCTTGTCCCTCCAAAAAACGCCGTCAGCATCGTAAGCCAACCGACGCAAGTAACTAATATAGAAGAAGCGGAGCAAAAAAGCGGCGAAACACGGGAAACCGACTATGAGCCTTATTATGAACCCGAGGCGGAAGCCGCCGATGCAGAGGGGCAACCCCCGTATTTTCCGCCGGAAGAATCCCCCATAGACCCTCAGGAAGCACTCCCCGATTATTCGGCAGAGGTGACGCGGCCGGAAGAAGCTCCGTCGATTGAGCCGGAGGAGAATATTAACAGAGAAGATACCGTCCGTCCGCCCGAAGAAATCAGCTATCAAAAAACCGGAAGCTACAGCTATAAGGAAAACGGCAGGGCTTGCGCCCAAAGGGTAAAAAGCGATGAAAACGGAAATATCAATATATTTTTCAAGTCGGATACGCCCGGCCACACTGTTCATACGGTAATTCTGGAGTCAGAGACAGAAAAGCTTGTCACCGGCTTTATAGGCGTTGTGAATAACGAAAATATATATGACTTCCCCGATCTTGACCCCGAAAAGGAATACGACATATACTTTGACACGGAAACCGGACAGGATTGGCTTATTGAAGACGAATATTTTATTTACTGAGAACAAAGGAGTTTGTGTTATGAAAAAAATTTTTTCTGTTTTACTGGCATTGTTTGCGGTATTTTCGGCTGCGGCGGCTTTTGCCGCGGAACCCGACGCGCGGCAGCTTGAAGACCTTAAAAAATTCAATATCATGGTGGGCGACAAAAACGGCGACCTTCACCTCGACAGCAATATTACCAGAGCCGAGGCCGTCAAAATGGTGGTGGCCATGTGCGGCGGCAAAGACCTTGACGACAGCTATCCCAAAAATCCCGTTTTTGAGGATGTGACCGAATATCATTGGGCATACGATTACATAAAATACGCCAAAGGTTGGCTTATAAACGGCTACGAGGACGGATATTTTTATCCCGACGACGCTATTACCAACGAAGAACTTGTAAAGCTGATTGTGTGCGCGCTGGGCTTTGAGCCTATGGCAGAGTCGCGCGGGGGCTGGCCCGCCGGTTACATTGCTGCCGGGTCAAGCTGCGGCATAACCAAGGATCTTATGCTCAAAATCGGAGAAGCCGCCACAAGGGGCGACGCGGCGATAATGATATATCGCGCTCTTGACGCACCCCATTTGGAAATGAAGTCTTTAAACCTTGCGAGCGGCGACGCGGAATACGAACTTTTAGAAGAACCTACCTTTAGAAGTCGGCTGGAAGAAGAAGCGAAGGAAAGCTAAATAAACGCCCCCTAACGGGCTTTCGGCTGTTAATGAAACGGAAAACGCCGCCCGCCGTCTTAAAAATGCGGATTTTTCAGCGCAATCAAACCGGAACTCATCGCTTTGATGGGTTCCGGTTTATTTTTGCCATAGCTTTTTTAAATCGAATTTAAATCGA
>CAZKBV010000022.1:0-19058 GCA_964551215.1 uncultured Oscillospiraceae bacterium
GCGCATCGCGCGGTACCGACGCTGCCCCAAAGACCTCTACGTAAGGCTGATGTAATATTATACTTCAAATGCCTCAAATATCTCATATTTGCGGTAAATCTATACATCAGCTTTTATCTACGTTAATTATATCGCCAAAAAACGTATTTGTCAATACATAATTTTAAAGTTTTCGGTGATTGCCTGTGCATTTGTTGACTGCCTTATGCCCTTTCTTTGGAGCAAAGTGTTACACAACCGTTATACCATCTTGGAGGTTTTGTACAGACTTTACACAAAATTTGGGTCTGCTCTTAATTCCTCCATGTATATAATTCCTAACCGGGCGATGTGAACAGCGTCAATTTTATCTCTCTTTTCCTCTTCAAGTCCGAGCCTTACGAATTGAATCTCGCAGCACGGAATTATCCCGACTATTTTCCATAGCGTTCCTTGAGCAGCTCCTCCAGCCTTTCCGCGGGTAAGAAATAGTCGGTTTTCCCATTTACTTTCTCTGTCGCGAGGTAATCCGTGTTTATAAAGCGATTCAGTTTCCTTGTCTGAAGAATTCCTTTTTCAATGTATTCGTAAAGCCGATAGCCGTCGTCCAGATAATTTGTCTGAAATTGGTTGAGCTTGGTTATTATACTGCGGTTGGTCAGCTTTGAAAAGCACACAACGGGGTGTTCCTTAAAGAACTTTTCCAGAAGCTTGGTCATTTTTTTATTTTCGGAGTATATGTCCAACATATATTGTGCGATCGTATTTCCGACGCTCTCCAAATCATCCGCTTTGATATCAACCAGAACAATCGTAAACTTGCTGGCGAAGTTGCACACCTGAATACACTTGCGCCGGTCAAAATAGAACAGCTTCGCGCCCCACTCAAGAAGGCAGTCGCCATGTTCCTTTTCATAAACCGCCTGCACCAAGGAGCGAACTAAGGGATTTGTAAATTCATCCGGCATCTTCAATTTGTAGGTATCAATTGTCTTTTTTGTGGCATAAATAATCATAATAACATCCGTTTTTCAGCGGGAAAGCCCTTCCGCGCCATAGCGCGGTCAGGCTCGCTTATTCCTTTCAGCCGCCATATTATTGTGGTACAATTCCTTATTTTCGTACATCTTCATATCCGCCTCTTTTATCAAGCCGCTAAGCTCAGCCTTTGAGCCAAAGGCCGTGCCGACAGACATATGACAAAACTGATCGTTCCCATTCTTTTGTTCCCGGTTATTTATCTCACCAATGGCTTCTTCCCAATCACAAAGCATATTTTCGATTACATTGGGATCGTTGGTATCCACAAGCACAACAAACTCGTCTCCGCCTATTCTGAAGCCCCAGCTGTTACAGTCGAGAATCTGCTTAACGCTTTCCGCGCAGTGCTTCAAAAGCAAGTCTCCGCTTTCATGCCCCTTCGTATCGTTGGCTTCTTTGAGTCCGTCCACATCAAAAAATATTACGCCTATACAGCCTTCCGAATGTTCCCGTTCCAAAAGCCCCTTATAAACATTTTGGTTATATAAGCCGGTCAAGAAATCCAGCCTGCTCATTTCAAGGATTTTTATCTGGTTTCTGACATTTTCCGCGCCCTTTTTCGTCATAGCCATAGTCAACCTGCTAAACATTATGACGCACATGAGCCACGGGAATGAAATATACAGCGATATTCCTATTACAGAGGAGGAGGTGCTGATGCTGTCCAAAAAAGCAATTTTCGCGTTGGCCCCCGCGGACCACGACAGCAAAAGCTCCATAAAGCTGCTGTCCCAAAGGCCGACGATACATCCAAGGGGCAACGTAACCGACGCGGCAATTCCGGAGCCGACTATCGCGAAATTTGAAAATTTGGAAGAATTGTATTGCGGCGCCAGAAGCATCGGCAGCACGCAAACCGGAGCCACGAATATAAAAAGCGAAAGCTCAAGCACGAATACCATAACGCATACGCAGGTTAAAATCGCATATTTGCACCACCACTTTGATACTGTCCTTTTGTTGGCCGCCAATATTTGAGGTATAAAAGCGCATATAAGCGCGGCGCCGCAGCAAAGGCGCATAAGCTGCTTATCTACATAGAAAATTCCTACTTCATCCAGCAACAGACTGAGCACAAGAGCAATCATTGCCACCTGCAGGGTTCTCGCCGTGTATATGTTGGGTTTTACCTCATTTTCCTGTATTTGTAGTTTTATGCTGTCCTCAAATTCATACATTGACATAACCTGCTTTGTTTTACATATTTAACACAACCATTATATAACACTCGGGCGAAAATTTCAATTGTTTTTTTTTACATATTCCGAAAATGTTTTTCTTGTTTTTTTGCGGTATTGCAACATTACAGCGTGTTTTTGTAACATAATATGTTGCAAAAACACAATGATTTTCCAATAGGCCGCAGGCGCGAATCATTCAAGACTCAGTACATAAAGCTTCTGACCCACTGACATTCCATGCCCGTATCCCATACGGTTGTATCGTCGGGTTCTGTCTCCCAGCCGCCTATGCCGGTGTTGAGAATAAGCTGAACGCCCTTATTTTGTTCATCGAGATTGTCCGTATTGGTATTGGTGCAGTAAAGCTGACCGTCCACATAAAAGCGCATATAGTCATAGCCCCAGTCCAAGGTAAAATTGTGATAGCCCGTGCGCACATTTATGCCGCTGACGCTCTGCCATGCTCCGTAGCCTACTTCATTATCGTTGGAATCATAGCGGTGAATGGCTGTATACCATGTATTCACACCCTTATGAGACATATACTCGAATATATCCGTCTCCGGCGGCCAGCCGCTGGCGGCGTTAAGCCAGAAGGCGTTCCAGTAGCCTACGGGGCTTTCGGGCTGCTTAAACCGTCCCGAAACAAGGCTCTGACGCTTAAACACCTTTTTGCTGCTGATAACGCCTACACGCCCGGCCCATTTATACCAGTTCTTGCTGTATTTTCCATTGTAATTTATACCCGTATCACCATCCAAATTCGTAGGCCAGTCCGAGTCTGATATTTTGGTGGCTTTAAGCAGGAGCCGCCCGTCGGAAACCTCTATATTGCGGTAGTCGATGAGAGCCGTATAGTTGTAGCTGTCATTGGTTTGGTTCGCGCTTTTCCACGGGTAATTGTTGTGCCACTGGGAATTGAGCCCTGTTCCCTTGAAGTTGTCGGAAACGTAGTTGCTTGTTTCCTTTCTGAGGTAGAAAAGGTCGTTGTAGGTCGCTCCCACGCTTGAAACGGCAATTTCGTAATCACTGGTATTTATATAGCATATTTTACGGCTCGTGTCCCAAACGGGAACATAGTTCACCGTAACGCCGGAATAGCTGCCGGAATTTACCGCCGCCAGTTTAAAGAAGGTGGCCTGAGCCTTAAACTGAGCCGTATTTTCGTAGGGTAAAAGCTCCAGAACAAATTTGTGGTTTACATCGTCGGTTTCGTGCGCCGTAAGGAAATAGCCGGGGCGCTGAACGCTTTCAAGGGAAACTCCCTTTTTGTCCGCAAGGCCGGGACGCTCAGCAAAGCGTGTATCGTCGGGGTCAATGCCGGCAATGCTTCTGAGACTTCCGTCAACGTCGGTAAGGTACTTGCCCTTGCCCCACGCGCTTTCAAGACGGACAATGCCTTGAGCCGCGCTCATGGAAGAAATTTCCTCCACGCCGGTGTCGATAACCTGTATGTCGTCGATTATGCAGTCGGAGGAAGCCCCTCCTCCGGTATGGAACAAAAGAGTGTCGGGGCGTTTATCCTCCCAGTCCTCCACTGTGGAGTCGCCGCCGTCGGAGGTTGAGAACGCGGCCGAAGCGGTCAGCTCCTTGCTGCCGTCGGTTGCGTATATTTCCATAGTTTTGGTAACCGGATTGACCGTAACGCTGAACTGCCATGTTTTGTCCGTCGCGAGACGGTTCCCGCTGCCTGTTCCGAGGAACGCGTTATAGCTGCCGCCGTTAAACAGCGCCGCTTCATAGCGGTTAAACTGCATACCGTCGTTCTGCTTGCTGTAACGAAGCTGCAAGGCCAGAGGATGCTCGGTGTCCGTCTTGCCTCGGTTAAAGCCGTACCCTAAGGAAAAGCCGCTGTAGTTCACGTTTTTGTCTTTTCCCGCGTCAAAGTCCCGCATTTTCCATTTTACAATATACTTGTTGTTGTTATCCGGCAATGTGAGAGGAATCGCCGCCACAAGACCGTCGCTTGCGTTTGTGTCAGTAAGCTTAAGAACCTTGCTTCCGAAGGTGCCGCTTTGAGCAACGGTCGCTTTAAGCCCATCGGATATGCTTGCGCCGTTGGTGGTGCCGTCGTCGTTTATCAGCACAACGGCCTGCTCCACCCCTGCCGATTCTAAGGAATCCGCCGCTTCAAAGTTTTGGCTGAACACGATTTTTTCGGCGGATTGGCCTTCGATTTCATCCGCCGACAGGGTAAAGTCGTCCGCGTAAAGCTCGCATTTGCCCCCGGCTCCCGTATTTATGCATATATAATTTACCTTTGTGTTTTCCCACGTCTGATTGTTTACCCTTTCAATGTCCGTATAGTTATAGCCCACAGTGCGGGTTTCCTTGGTTTCTCCGTCGCACACCGTAATCTGCGCCCTTTTGCCTTCGGGCGACACCTCTATCTCAATATCCCACGGCCTTCCCCGCGTAAACTCCTTTTCAAAGCAGGAAAGAAGCTCTCCCTCGTTAAACTGAACGGATTTCAGACTTCTGATTTTAACTCCGCCGTCAGCTCCGTTTTCAAATCTGAGCTGGATTGCCGCCGCCGGAGAAAGATCCGCCCCTCCGCTTACGGCATCGCTGAGCAGGCTTATTCCCGCCCAGTTTATGTTTTTCCCGTCGTCGGGAATGAAAAGCTTAAATTTTACGGTGTAATCCTTATTGTCGTCGGGAAGCGTCAGCTTACGGAAAACTCCCAAGGCTCCGGCTCCCGTCTCGGAGCTGCCGCTTCGGTCTACATCGTCCTTTATATAAAGAACGCCGTTATTGTCTCCCTGCCCCATAGCTTCGGGAGCGATGCCCCGCTTGGCGAAAAGTCCGCTTCCCATAGAGGGGGTGTAGTCAGTATAGGTTTCCTCGTTTAAAGCGTAGGCAAACCAGCCGTTATCAGTATCCGCCGAGTTCACGTTAAAGCCGGCGTAAAAGCTGTCGTTCATAAATCTGCGGCGAACCTCGGCGCAGGGCGCTCCGTAAAGAGAAAGACTGTTTACTCTTATCCAGCCGGAGTTGTTTCCGTTATAGCCGAAAACCTTCACCCTGACATATTTGGCGCTTTGAGAAAGAGCCACGCTCATGGGAAGGTCGCTTGTCTCATCTGAATTAAGCGTCTCCGTCATGGGAGTGTAAAGCTCGCCGTCCAAGCTGCCCTCAACCTGAAAGCTGTAGCTTCTTTTGCCGTCGGCGGAATGAAAGCCGATTTTCAGCTCAGACAAATCATAAACCCGGCTTAGGATAATATTTATCAAAAGAGGGGAATCCTCCTTCGCCTCGCCCGCCAAATATGTTGAGGTGTTTTCGTCCAGAGCCTGAGCTATTCCGTGCTGATCCTGACGGTCGGAAGCCCACACGTTTTCCTCGGTAAGAGGTATCTCCGCCGCTTCGGGAACAAAGTATCGGGAATCTATGCTTTGCGCGAGGGGACGCATATTTTCGGTATTGTCCCAGAAAAACGCCCGTATATGCTCCATCCCTTCTATATATTCCGTAGCTACGGTTTTGGTAAATCTTTCGCCCTTAGGTACGGTAACGGGGAATCGGCTTACGTTGTAGGTTTGATTTGTGGCGTCGTCGCAGGAAGCGAGAATGATTTCACCGTTATATTCCTCCCCGTTGGTATTATCGGCGGTAAGAGTCACCTCGTAGCTTTGAAAATCGCTGAAGTTTTCCCCGGAAAGCACGGCGTACGGCTCCGCATCGGAAATTTCCTGAGCCAAGGCCGTTTCTTCTTCGCCTTCGGACAAAGCCGGAAGGCCGCTCATAAGCATTATTCCGGCGGTAAACAGAGCCGACAGTTTCTTTTTCATATCTTTCTCACCTCAAAAATAAATATCTGATATTATCATATCATAAATTCAGCGGTTTTGCAAACATTTTCTTCTTGATTTGCCGCTTTTTTTAATATATAATAGAAATTGAGTATATAACCTACGCGTCGGAGCGTTGCTTCGATTTAAAATAGGCACGAGGTGGAAAAAATGCGGATAAAAGTGACTGATGGAAAAACCTCAAAAGAATACGCCTTTCGGGAGGGAATCTCCGCCGCCGAGGCCATAGCTGCAATGGGCTTCGATTTTCCCATGCCCTGCGGAGGGAAAGGCCGCTGCGGAAAATGCCGTTGCGTTATAAACGGACGTGAAGCGTTGGCGTGTAAGACGCCCCTTTTTTCCGACGCCGTCATTGAAATTTCATCGGGCGGCGAATATATTCTCAATGCCGATAAAAACGCGGAGGACGTCAGTGGCGTTGCCATTGACATAGGCACCACCGCCATTGCGGCGGCGGCCTTCGAGGACGGCGCTGCGGTAAAGACCGCCGGATGGCGCAATCCTCAGTGCGCGTGGGGAGCGGACGTAATCAGCCGCATCGGGCGCAAAGACACCTCCCCTCTGACAAAGGCTGTGCAAAGCAAAATAAGGGAAATACGCCTTGTTCTTGGGAAAGACCTCCCCACGGTAATTACCGGAAACACCGCCATGCTGTCTCTTCTGACGGGGCTTAACACGGAAAAAATGGGGGTTTACCCCTTTGAGGCTCCCTCTAAATTCGACTGTGAATTTGAGGGGGCATATCTTCCCCCCTGCGCCGGAGCCTTTATCGGCGCGGACGCTTTATGCTCGCTGTTAAGAAGCGGCGGCGCGGAAAAGGACGAGGTTTCTCTCATGCTGGATCTCGGCACTAACGGGGAGGTTGCCCTTGTCCGTCACGGGGAAATAACCTTCACCTCCGCCGCCGCGGGTCCCGCGCTTGAAGGGGAGGGCATAAGCTGCGGAATGTCCGCCTCGGAGGGGGCTGTATATCGTATCAAAGACGGCGTTGCCGAAACCGTGGGGAACGCTCCCCCAAAAGGCATATGCGCCAGCGGACTTATCGACGCGGCGGCATTTATGCTGAAAAGCGGCTTTATGGACGGCTCCGGTCATATAGAAAGACCGTATGAGGTCTGCCCCGCTGTAGCCGTAACACAGTCGGATATACGCCGATTTCAGCTTTGCAAGGGAGCTTTGTCGGCGGCGGTGAAATACCTCTTAAGCATAAGCGGCACGGATATAGACAATGTTGACAGGATATATCTTTCCGGCGCTCTCGGAGAAAATATAAACGTGGAAAACGCCGTGCTTACCGGACTTTTGCCCAAAGCTCCGCCGGAAAAATTCTCCGCTATAGGCAACGGCGCCCTGTTGGGGGGTGCCATGCTTTTAAAAGAAAAAAACCGGGAAAAGCTGCGGCGGCTTGCGGCAAAGGCAAGAGTGGTGAATCCCGCCGGAGATTCCGGTTTTTCCGAGTTATATATATCCGAAATGAATTTTTATTGATGGGGCCGAGAAAAGCCGACCGATAAATTAAGTTTAAGGCTTCAATTAGGGCCTTAATGCTTTTATCGGCAGCTCATCAAAAGAGCCTCGGCGCACTTTATTCCGTCCACAGCCGCCGACATAATGCCTCCGGCGTATCCCGCCCCCTCGCCGCAGGGGTAAAGGCCTCTTATGTTGGACTGAAAATCCTCTCCCCTTTTTATGCGCAATGGGGACGAAGAACGGCTTTCCACGCCCGTCAAAGGCGCGTCGGGAGTGTTGAAGCCGCGAATTTTTCGGTCTATAAGAACGATGCCCTCCGCCAGCGCGTCGGAAATAAATTCCGGAAACAGCCTTCTCAAATCGGAGGGAGTCACCCCTATTGGGTATGTCGGCTCTATATTCCCCAATGACACGGTTTTTTGCTTTTTCAGAAAATCCCCCGCCAGCGTTACGGGAGCCTTATAATTTCCGCCGCCCATATAGAAGGCCTGCTTTTCCAGCTTCCTCTGGAGCTTTATTCCGGCGAAAAGGTCGTCGTTTTTAAAGTCCTCCGGAGTGACGGATACCAACAGCGCGCTGTTGGCGTTTCTTCCGCTGCGGGCAAAATCGCTCATGCCGTTGGTGACCACGGTATTTTCCTCGCTGGCGGCGGCGATTACGCTTCCTCCCGGACACATACAGAAGGTGTAAACTCCCCGTCCGTCTTTAAGATGGGCCGCCGCCTTGTAATCCGCCGGAGGAAGATTATCGGCTTTTCCGTACTGAGCCTGCTGAATGAGCCGCTGAGGATGCTCTATTCTCACTCCGACGGAAAAGGGCTTGCGCTCCATAGCCGCTCCCCTTTCGCGGCACAGCCGGAAAACGTCCCTTGCGCTGTGTCCGGTTGCGAGAATTACGTTTTCCGTCGCCGTTTGTCCCAAAGACGTCTCAACGGCGGCAACACGGCCATTTTCGATTACAATATCCCTCATTGCGCAGGAGAAACGGACTTCTCCCCCAAGGGATATTATTTTTTTGCGGAGGTTTTTTACCACAGTTACCAAATTGTCCGTGCCGATATGGGGCTTCGCCGCGTAGGATATTTCCTCCGGCGCACCGGCGGCGATAAATTCTTCCATAACCTTTTTCCGGCGGGGATCCTTTGTGCCTGTGTTCAGCTTGCCGTCGGAAAAGGTGCCGGCTCCCCCTTCGCCGAACTGCACGTTACATTCGGGATCCAAAATTCCTTGGCTGTTAAACCTTTCCACAGCTTTTATCCTGCTGTCCGCGTCCAAGCCCCGTTCTATAAGAATAGGCTCCGCTCCGGCATAGGCAAGTATCAGCGAGGCAAAAAGTCCGGCGGGGCCGCCGCCAACCACCACCGGACGGCTGCCGAGGCGGCTTACCGGCGGCTGAAGATAGACATAGGGAGTGTATTTTTCCACATCCCTCAGCTTCAGGAAACGCTCCTCGTTGTTCACTTCTGCCTTTACGGCGGCGTTGTAATGAATATTTTCCTTGTCCCTCGCGTCCAGAGACAGGCGGATAAGCTCCGCCGACTTTATGTTGTTAAGCCCTGTGCGGAGCTTGTCCGCCGCCGCGGACTTAATGCTTTCCTTTTTAAAGTCCGTCGCAAGTATTATATTTGATATTTTAATCATGATTTCACCTCGGCTGTTAAATGCAAAGGAGCTTCCGGCATCGGTTATTCCTTCCCCGCGTTTTCTCCGGCAGCCGCGCCGGTAATCCACGCCCAGTGGAGGTTATATCCTCCGCAGTCGCCGCACACATCGGTTATCTCCCCGGCAAAATACAGCCCTCCCAAAAGTCTGGAGCCCATAGTCTCGGGGTATATTTCCTTTAAATCCACGCCGCCTCGGGTGGTCTGGGCGGAGGCCCATGAATTTGTTCCCGTGACGCTGAATTTCAGCCCCTTTCCGGCGGAAACAAAGGCCTTAAGCTCTCTTGCTGTAAGCTGACAAACAGCCTTGGAAGCATCCACCCTTGCCCGCGCGCAAACAAGTCGGGTGAGATTTTTGTGAAGATAGCCTCCCATAAAAACAGGAAGCGGCAAATCTCCGCAGGAATCCCCCAGACGGATAAGCTCGTCCACAAGGGAGGAAAAATCCCTGTCGGGGAAAAGGTCGATTGAAATTTCCATACTGCCCTCAAAAAGGGAGGAAAGCTGCATTATGGGGATTCCCGAAAGGCCGTAGTCGGTAAACTGCACCTCTCCCCGCTCACGGCGGATTATTTCGCCGTGTACAACCGCGCTGACGGCGGCGCGGGCGCGTATTCCCTTCAGGGACAGGGGCGGATTTTCCGTACGGAGCTGAACAAGGGCGGGATAGACGGAATAGACCTTATGCCCCAAGGCTCTTGCCATCTCAAAGCCCCCGCCGTCGGTTCCCAACGCGGGAGCCGCCTTTCCGCCGCACGCCAAAATTACCTTGTCGAAAAAACGGCCCTTTACCGTAAAACGCCCTCTTACAAAAGAAATTTCCGTAACCGCCGAATTTGTCTCTATTTCGGCCCCCCGCCGCAGAGCTTCAAAGCGCAAAGCGTCGGACACTGCCGCCGCCCTCATGCTCACAGGGTAAGCCCGCCCTTCCTCAATTGTAAAGGGTACGCCTATACCGGCGAAAAAATCCCTCACAAAGCCGTAGCCCCTGTTCTCCAGCGCTTTTTCCACAAAATCCGGGGAATGGGTGACATAGTTTGCGGCGGAAATTTCCGTGTTGGTAAGGTTGCACCGTCCGTTGCCCGTAGAAAGCAGCTTTCTGCCGGTGCGGTCGTTTTTTTCAAATACTGTTACCTCTGCCCGGCGGTTGGCTCTCTTTGCGAAAACGGCGGCGATTAAGCCCGCCGCCCCGCCGCCTATTACAGCTATATTCATATGCTTCTCCAATTCTAAAGCTAAATAAGCCTGTTTCAGGCTGCCGCCCCTTATTATCAAGGGGAACCGATGGGAAGCCGCCCGGGTTTCCCCTCGATTTTCTACATAAGCTGATCCTCGCTTTTCGCGCTTCGCATCATAAGCTCGCGCACTGCCAGAGCGGGTTCCTTCCCTTCAAACAAAACCGCGTACGCCTGATTTGTTATCGGCAGCTCCACATTGTACTTTTTGCCCAAGGCATAAGCCGCCCTTGTCGCCGAAACACCTTCCACCGTCATATGTACGGTTTCCAAAGCCTCGGCAAGGCTTTTCCCCTGCCCAAGAAGTATTCCCGCGCGGCGGTTGCGGCTGTGCATACTGGTGCAGGTAACTATCAAATCTCCCACTCCGCTTAGACCGGCAAAGGTTTTTTCCTTGGCGCCCATTGCCACTCCCAGACGGGTTATTTCGTGGAGTCCTCTTGTCATAAGAGCCGCCTTTGTATTGTCGCCGAAGCCGCAGCCGTCGGTGATTCCGGCGCAGAGGGCGATAACGTTTTTCAGCGCTCCCCCCAGTTCCACTCCGCATACGTCCGGGTTTGTATACACGCGGAAAGTTTCGCCGTTAAATACCGACTGTATTTTTTTCGCGACCTCCATGTCCTCACAGGCGGCCACATTGGTGGTCGGGATTCCGCGAGCCACTTCTTCCGCATGGCTTGGGCCGCTGAGAACGGCTATCGGAGAATGGGGAAGCGCCTCCCCATACACCTGAGAAATACGTTTAAGACTTATTTCGTCAATGCCCTTTGACACGTTGACAACTGTTTTTCCGTCGGCGCGTTTCAGTCTTTCAGCCGTAGCTCTCACCGCCTTGCTGGGTACGGCGCACACAAGGATTTCCCCGAAGTCCGCCGCTTCTTTAAGGTCGGAGGTAAATATAAATTCCGCGTCGCCGAAGGGAACTCCGGGAAGAAATTCCTTGTTTTCCCTGTCGTTTTTAAGGCGGGCGCTTTCTTCGGGAAAGTAGCTCCAAAGGCAGACGCTGTGTCCGCGCTTGCTTAAATGAAGCGCGAGAGCCGTACCCCAGCCGCCGCTTCCTATTACAGATATATTCATAATATTATCCCCCTCTGAATTACTTTCTCTGAATTACTTTTTCTTTCCCAGCCTATTTTCCTTTCCCTTTGCCAGCCTTTTCAGATTTTCTCTGTGGCGGAATATGCACAGCAGTCCCACACAGACGGAGAAAACGCACATAGCCGTGCTGGCGGAATTGTTGACAAGCTTAAACGCTATAGCTGCTACGGGAGCGGCAACACTTGCCAGCACCGAGCCTAAGGAAACATAGCGGCTGATTAGCGTCGTTATAAGAAACACTCCAAGCGCAATAAGGGCAACCTTCCAATTAAGTACAAGGAGTACGGCGAAGCTTGTGGCAACGCCCTTTCCTCCCTTGAATTCATAGTAGCAGGGGAAATTATGCCCAAGTATCGCTCCGCCGCCGGCGATGCAGGCGCAGATATCCGTATGGGGATAAATCGCCTTGGCGATAAGCGCGGCTGCAGCTCCCTTGAGCAAATCCAGAACGAAAACCGCCGCCGCCGGACCCTTGCCGTAGGTTCTGAGAACATTGGTGGCCCCCGCGTTGCCGCTGCCGTGGCGGCGGATATCGTCCTTTTTGAACACCTTTGAATAAATCACGGCGAAGTTGCACGAGCCGATGAGATAGCCCATCAGCAGCATAAGCAGCATCTCGCCCATTGTAATAACATTACCTTGCATCTGACTTGCTCCTTTCGCGGATTATAAACCTTATGGGCGTAGCGGTAAGCCCGAAAGCCTCTCGGACGCAATTTTCAATATAACGGATATAGCTGAAATGAGCCAGATCCTTATCATTTACAAAAATTATAAAAGTGGGAGGCTTTACGGCGGCCTCGGTCATATAGTAAAGCTTAAGCCGCTTACCCTTATCGCTGGGAGGCTGCACCCTCAGCACACTGTCGGCCAGAACATCATTGAGCACGCCCGTTTGGATTCGCATGGCGTTCTGGCTTGCCACAAGGAGGATACTGTCAAATATTTTGTCCACCCTCTGCCCCGTAAGGGCTGATATAAACAAAATGGGAGCATAGGTCATAAAGCTGAGCTTGTTTCTCACATCGTCGGTAAAGGCCTTCATTGTTTTATCGTCCTTTTCCACGGCGTCCCACTTATTTACCAGAATAACCGAAGCCTTGCCCTCCTCATGGGCATATCCGGCAATTTTGGCGTCCTGCTCGGTTACTCCCTCTGTGGCGTCTATCATAATAAGGCAGACGTCGCTGCGCTCCACCGCATTCAGGGAGCGTATAACGCTGTACCGCTCTACGGCGTCGTCAACCTTGGATTTGCGGCGCATACCGGCAGTGTCGATAAATGTATACTTCTGCCCGCCGCGCTCACAGTCGGAATCTATAGCGTCCCTTGTGGTGCCGGCAATGTCGGAAACGATAGCTCTGTTCTCTCCGAGTATTCGGTTTATAAGACTGCTTTTTCCGGCGTTGGGCTTGCCCACAACGGCGACCTTGATGCCGCCGCCACATTCGTCCTCGGTTTCGTCGGGAAAATACTTAACGCACTCGTCCAGTAAATCTCCCACGCCCATTTTGTGGATGGAGGAAATGGGATAAGGCTCCCCTATGCCAAGATTGTAAAACTCATAAAAATCCGGCGGCGGCTCTCCGGGGGAATCCACCTTATTTACCGCCAGCACAACGGGCTTGCCGCTTTTCTGAAGCATAGCCGCCACATCCCTGTCGGAGGCCGTTATTCCATCGCGGACGTTTACCATAAAAATTATAACGTCGGCGGTTTCAACGGCAATCTGAGCCTGAATACGCATCTGTTCGAGAATAATATCCTTGGAAAAAGGCTCTATGCCCCCTGTATCTATAAGGGTGAAGCCGCGTCCGCACCATTCCCCCTTCGCATAAATTCTGTCTCTTGTAACGCCGGGGGTGTCCTCCACTATGGATATGCGCCGTCCGGCGATTTGATTAAACAAAGTGGACTTTCCCACATTGGGTCGTCCCACGACGGCAATAATAGGATTTGCCATTACTATACCTCCGTTCGGCCAAAGGCTGTGAGTCGCCTTCGGCCGCTTACATTCTTCTCACTTCGTAAATTCCCGGTATGCGGTAAAGCTTTTTCACCAAGGTGTCAAGCTGGGATTTGTCGCTTATTTCCACGGTTATGCTTATCACGGCCATTTTGTCTTTGGTGGCGCGGGCGTTTACCGCGGTAAGGGGAATTTTGATATCCCCGATGACATTTGTAACGTCTCCCAAAAGTCCGTCCCTGTTGGGGCCTTCTATCTGCACATCACAGCTGTAGCTGCCGCTGTTTTGGGCCCATGAGCAGTTTATCATCCTGCTTTTCATTTCTCCGGTGATATTTTTTTCGGAAACATTTACACAGTCCCGACGGTGGACGCTTACGCCCCGCCCGCGGGTGATAAAGCCCACTATATCGTCCCCCGGCACGGGGTTGCAGCATTTCGACAGCCTTACAAGGCAGTTGTCGATTCCTTCAACGTCTACACCGCTGCTGTTTTTGCCGGGCTTTTGGACATACGGCGCGGGTTCGGCGGGCTGCTCCTCCTTGACGGAGGCGTTGTAGCTCTCCCTGAGTCTCGTAACTATTTTCGCCGAGGTTATTCCCCCGTAGCCTACAGCGGCAAACATTTCGTCCGCGCCGTTGAAGCCGTAACGTTTAAGCATAGGCTCAAGGTATTCGGGTTTAAGAAGATTGACTCCGTTAAGACCCAGCTTTTTGATTTCCCTTTCTACGGATTCCCGTCCGCGTTCAATGTTGGCCTCACGGTTTTCCTTCTTAAACCAAGCGTTTATCTTGTTTCGCGCCTGACCTGTTTTTACTATTTTCAGCCAGTCGCGGCTTGGGCCTTTGCTTGAGGATGAGGTAAGTATTTCCACAATATCGCCGTTTTGCAGCTTGTAATCCAACGGGACTATCCTTGTGTTGACCTTGGCTCCCGTCATCTTGTAGCCCACAGCCGTATGAATATAAAAGGCAAAGTCTATGGGCGTTGCCCCGATGGGCAGGCTTATTACCTTGCCCTTGGGGGTGAACACGAAAACCTCATCGGCGAACATATCTATTTTGAGAGTTCGCATAAAATCCTCGTCGCTGGCGGCGTCCTGCTGTATTTCCATAAGCTGATCCACCCACGCGAGCTTTTTTTCGTCGGCGGCGGTTGCCCCTTCCTTGTACTTCCAATGAGCCGCGATACCCTGCTCCGCCACACGGTGCATTTCCCATGTTCGTATCTGAATTTCGAAGGGACGGCCATCGGGGCCTATTACCGTGGTGTGCAGCGACTGGTACATATTGGGCTTCGGCATGGCTATATAGTCCTTAAAGCGCCCTGGAATCGGCTTATACTGCTCATGCACCATACCCAGCGCGGCGTAACATTCGCTCACGTCGTTTACTATTATGCGCACGGCGAAAAGGTCGTATATTTCATCAAGGGTTTTTCCCTGAGTGTACATTTTGCGGAATATACTGTAAATATGCTTTGCCCGCCCGCTTATCTGGCTTTTTATTCCCAAGGCGTTCATTTTTGTTTCTATGGTATCGCGGATAAGCTTAACGTAAGCGTCGCGCTCCGTTTTTTTCTGATCCAGCCCTTGGGCTATTTCGTAAAAGGCCACGCTGTCCAGATACCGTAAAGAAAGATCCTCCAGCTCGCACTTGATTTTTGAAATACCCAAGCGGTGAGCCAGAGGCGCAAATACGTCCAAGGTTTCCTTGGCTATTATGCGCTGTTTTTCCGGAGGCATATACTTCAGAGTACGCATATTGTGAAGTCTGTCCGCCAGCTTTATAAGAATAACCCGTATGTCCTTTGCCATTGCAAAAAACATTTTTCTTAGGTTTTCAACCTGCTGATCCTCGCGGGAAACGTATTTGATTTTTTTCAGCTTAGTAACGCCGTCCACCAAAAGCGCCACATCGTCGCCGAACATTTCCTTTATGTCGTTGTAGCCGTATTCCGTGTCCTCGATGGTGTCGTGGAGCAGTCCGGCAATAACCGTCTCGCTGTCCATCCCCATTTCCGCCAGTATCTGCGCCACCGCCACAGGATGGGTATAATACGGCTCTCCGGAAAGCCGCACTTGGGCGGAATGAGCCTTTTTGCACAGCTCGTAGGCACGGCGCACATTCTCCTTTACTTCATCGGTGCAGCGGCCATGCTGCTCCATAAGCTCTATTATATTTTCAAAGGTTGCCGTCTCGTGCTGCATAGCTGTCATCTCCGTTCCCGAGCTCATTCCTTAAACGTATGTATTCGCCGCTTTGAGCGAGGTTGAACTTTTTACCCTCCATGTTCGGCGTAAGCTCCACTCTGACGGTATCCCCCAGAGCGTTCATGGAAAGTATTCCCACATCGGCAAAAACATTAAGGGCGTTTACAAGCTTTTCCCTGCGGATATTCCTGCCGCATCGGCGGCTGACAGCCTCGGAAAGCGCCGTAGTCTCCGCCGTAAAGGGGCGGGGCAGAGCCTTTATAAACCGATATATATCCGCAAAATCCTCCCTGTCGGGCAGTCCCCGCCCAAGGAGTCGGCGACTGATTCTTATATCCGCCAGCACAAGCTGTACGCGCCTTATTCCGTTGTATACATTTATATTCATCTCTCCGGCAAGGTCTACCTCATCCCCCGGGGCATATTCCCGGGCGATGCTCCCCATACCGAAGGCTATGACCTCAATTTTACGTCTGTCCTTTTCGGCGGCAATACGGCAATGCCGCCCTCCCGAAAGAAGCCTTATATCGGATATAACAACATCGCGAAGGGCAAAAACCGGAGTTTTGTTCCCTGCGCCGCAAGGGCAGAGTGCCTCGGCGGCTTCGGCGTTTTCCAAGGTAATTTCATCTATTCGGGCTGTCGTGTCTATGTAAAGCTTCGGCAGAGCTTGCGTAGGACACACTCTTTCGGCATATTCGTTAAGCCGCCTGTCAAGCTCCGAGATATTCTCTTTTTTTATGCTGAAGCCGGCGGCGTAAGCATGGCCGCCGAATTTTTCAAGTATATCCGCGCAGCTGCTGAGGGCGTCGAAAAGATTCAGCCCCTCAACGCTTCTGCCGCTGCTTTTGCACATATCATCCTCAACGGAAATAAGGATACAGCTTTTGTTGAATTTGTCGCATATTCTGGAAGCGACCACGCCTATTATGCCATGATGCCAGCCTCTTTTTGCCAATACCAGCACCTTTTTTCCGAAAAAATCGCCGTTTTGTATCATTTCCGCGGCTTCATCGAAAATTACGCTTTCCTTGCTTTGGCGGAGACGATTTTCCTCGTCCAGCGCGGCGGCGGCTTTTTCCGCTTCCGCTTCGTCCTCTGTCAGAAGCAGCTCCACCGCCGACATTGCGCTGCTCATTCTTCCGGCGGCGTTAAGACGGGGAGCTATGGAATAGCTCACTACGGCGCAGCTGTTCCGCTTCGCCGAGGCACCCGCTATATCCATTACCGCTTTCAGGCCGATGTTGGGGGAGAGCCGCATTTTGCCGATACCGAAGTCGGCAATGGCTCTGTTTTCGTCCGTAAGGGACACCACGTCCGCAATTGTGCCCAGTGCTATTATGTCGCCGTACTTTTCCAGCACGCTTTTTAAATCCCCTGTAAGAGCGCATATCACCTTGAAAGCCACGCCCACGCCCGCAAGCTCCTTAAAGGGATATTTGCAGTCCGGACGTTTCGGATTTACCACCGCGGACGCAGAAGGAAGCTTTTCTTTACATTCGTGGTGGTCGGTTATTATCATTTCCATTCCCAACTCCGAGGCGTATTCGGCTTCGTCCACGGCGGTTATGCCCGTATCAACGGTTATAATAAGGCCCGTTCCCCGGGCGGCTATTTTGTCGAGGGCGCCCTTGTTAACACCGTAGCCCTCGGTGCGCCTGTCGGGAATATAGGCTTCCGCGTCCGCGCCCATTTCTCTGAGAGCGCGTACCATCAGCGCCGCGGAGGTTATGCCGTCCACATCGTAGTCCCCGTAAACGGTTATTTTTGTTCCTTCGCTTACGGCGGCCTTTATTTTTGCCGCCGCCTTATCCATGTCCGTCATTAAAAAAGGGTCATGAAAGCTGTTTCTGTTTTTGTCAAGGAACTGCCTCGCGCTGTCAACGCTGCCGTATCCTCGGTTTATCATGACTCTGGCCACAATAGGCGGAATACCGAATGTGCGGCAGAGCTTCTGTATTTGTTCCTTGTCGCAGCGTTCTGCGGGGAACACCCACTCCTTGGCTGTCATTCCTTCACCCCCTTCGGAAGAAAACAGTATTTAATAAAGACCGCGCGGCGGCCTTGCGTATGTCCTGCCTACGGATCTCGGCTTCCTTCGCGAAAATTTCTCAAAGCGAGGCAGGGCTTCCGTATGCTTTTTGTAATTTCGGCAAAACTTTCCGTCGGTACAGCGCGCAAGCGGTCTTTGCGCACCGATATCTTTATCATATTATAGCATATTATTGTTATTTGTTCAATTGTTTTTTCACATTTTTTACTTTTTTATTTTTACGAGCTTACCAAATAACATCAATCTGTAAAAATAAATACCGTAAGAGGGCCAGCGCTATGGAAAAATTTAAATCGCGCAACGTTTCATAAAGCTCGCTTGAGCCGGAGCCTACGGCAAAGCGGGGGCAAAATTTCCCGCGCCGCGCCGGACATTCCTAAAAGAGCCTCATTTGCGCCGCTTTTTATTCTTTTTCTCTATGAACACCTTCTTATCATCTGTCAAATTCATATAAAACACCTCCTCGGGGCCGGACGCGCCGTTTTTCTTTAAAATCGACACAGCCTCGCTTCGGCTTATTCCGGCGGCTTTAAGACCGCTTTTTCTTATTTTCCCGTCGGCGACAATTGTATGGGGCAGATGCGTCTGACGGGGATTAATCTTAAGATCCTCGCAGGTTACGGGGCGGCTTATTTCCTTTGGTATGACGGATAATTGCCCGTTCGTTTCAAGCATCACCGTATCCACCTCGCTGATATCGCTGTAGCCCATAAGCCGAAGCTGTTCAAGCAGGTCGTCTATGCTCAGCCGCAGCTTTTTTAACGCCGTCTGTTCCATCCTTCCCCTCCGCACAATAATTGTCGGTCGGCCCGTTATAAGCATACGTAAAAATTCGCTTTTGATTACAAGCACAGAAAACAGCATCTCCACAACCACCAGCGTTAAAATGGGTATTATTCCCTCCCACAGGGGCAGTTCCTTATTTGAAATGGGAATGGACGCCAGATCGCTTATCATTATTGCCACCACCAGCTCCGAGGGCTGAAGCTCCCCCAGCTGACGCTTGCCCATTACTCGCAAAGCCGTCACAACAAAAATGTAAAGTATCAGAGTTCTCGTAAAGGAAGCCGCCATAAATCTCGCCCTTTCTATTGACAATCCGAAGAAATTGGTATAAAATAAACATAGACGGTTTAAAGTGCGGTCATATAACCGCCGACAAGTCCCCAAATCGGGAATAGCTCGAAAGGGAACTCCCTTTTGAATAAAAAATATATTCCGTAAGCGCAAGCGCCCGACTCGGAGGGGCGGCCTATGGGAAGCCGCGCGGGCCGCCTATCGAGAAATGAATGATATAATAAATAATATATTGAAGGGAAATGTTTTTAATGCGTCCATCAAAAAGAATAAC
>CAZKBV010000022.1:19158-24970 GCA_964551215.1 uncultured Oscillospiraceae bacterium
AATAAATAATATATTGAAGGGAAATGTTTTTAATGCGTCCATCAAAAAGAATAACCTACTGCGCCATGTTTCTGGCGCTGACACTGGTCTTTCAGGCTTTAAGGCTGCTGCCGTTTATCGGCGCAATGCCCTATTCAACCATTATTATAGGCTCCCTTGTAAATATGTGCCTGTACGCCTCGGTGCTGTTTATGAATGAAACCGCCGCCGGACTTATGATAAGCGTATGCGCTCCCATAGCGGCGTTTTTGCAGGGGCATCTGGCCTTTGTGGTTCTTATCCCCTTTGTTGCCGTGGGGAACGCGGTTTTAATAATGTGCTTTTATTATGTGCGTAAAATAAACAATTATGCGGCCATCGCCCTTTCCGCAGCGGCAAAATGGGCGGTTATGTTCCTCAGCGCCAAGTATCTGCTTCACTTTTTCGTCAAGGCGGACTATGACCGTTTAAAGGTGATAATCGCCGGCTTTAACCTTCCCCAGCTTATAACCGCCGTAATCGGCGGAGCGTTGGCGCTGGTTCTGTACAAAATTATCCCGAAAAAATTCAGGATTAATTAACTGAGCGAAAGGATATTCCATGACCGACAAAAGATTTTTGCCTGTTTCAAAACAGGATATGGAGGATTTGGGCTGGGATTTTTACGATTTCCTTTTTATTTCCGCCGACGCTTATGTGGATCATCCCTCCTTCGGAACGGCTATCCTCAGCCGTATTCTGGAAGCGGAGGGCTACAGGGTGGCAATATGCCCTCAGCCCGACGTTTCAACCCCCGAATCCCTTACAAAATATGGCCGTCCCCGACTGGGAGTGCTTATATCCGGCGGAGTTATCGACTCTATGGTAAACCACTACACCGCCGCAAAGAAAAGGCGCAGCGAGGATGTATACTCCCCCGGAGGAAAAGCCGGTACGCGGCCTGACAGAGCCACAATAGTTTACGGCAACCTTGTGCGCCGCGCCTTCGGGAAAATCCCCCTTATCATCGGCGGCACAGAGGCCAGTCTCCGCCGCTTTTCCCACTATGACTATTGGGGAAACAACGTTCGCCGAAGCATAATTTTCGACAGCCGCGCGGATTTGATATCCTTCGGCATGGGCGAAAAAAGCATCGTTGAAATTGCCAACGCTCTTGCGGACGGCACGCCCGTAAATCGTATCACAAATATACGAGGAACCTGCTATATAGCGGATTCTCCCCCTAAAGGCGCCGTAATCCTCCCTTCCTTTGAGGAAACCTTAAACAGTAAGGAGAAATACGCCGAAGCGGCGGCGGTGCAGTATTACGAGCAGGACCCCATAAGGGGAAAAATTCTGGCTCAGGCTCACGGAGACAAGTTCGTCGTGCAGAATCCCATGAGCGCACCCCTCTCCACGGAAGAAATGGACAGGGTCTATTCCCTGCCCTATACCAGATGCTATCACCCATCGTATGAGAAATACGGCGGGGTACCGGCTCTAAAGGAAGTGAAGTTTTCCATAACAAGCAGCCGCGGCTGCTACGGAAGCTGCTCCTTCTGCGCCATAACCTTTCATCAGGGGCGCATCGTCCAGTCCCGCTCCCACGCTTCGATTCTCCGAGAGGCGGAAAACCTCGTCCGGGACAAGGATTTTAAGGGCTACATCCACGATGTGGGCGGGCCTACGGCCAATTTCCGCGCTCCCGCCTGCGAAAAGCAGCTAAAAAGCGGAGCCTGCAAGAATAGGCAGTGCCTGTTTCCGGATATCTGCCCAAACGTAAAGGTGGATCACGGCGACTATATTGAACTGCTTAGAAAGCTTCGGGAAATTCCAAAGGTAAAAAAGGTATTTATCCGAAGCGGCATACGCTATGATTACTGCATGGCCGACAAGGACGACACCTTCCTATGGGAGCTTTGCCAACACCATGTCAGCGGACAGCTTAAGGTCGCTCCGGAGCATATATCCGACAATGTGCTGAAATACATGGGCAAGCCCGGGGTTAAGGTATACAATAAATTCAAGGATAAATTTTACGAAATAAACCGAAAGATAGGTAAAGAACAGTACCTTGTTCCGTATCTTATGAGCAGTCATCCCGGCAGCACAATAAACGACGCGGTGCTTCTCGGGGTGTATTTGAAGGAAAATAAAATACATCCCGAGCAGGTACAGGATTTTTATCCCACGCCGGGCACTCTCAGCACGGCAATGTTTTATACAGGTCTTGACCCAAGGACTATGAAAAGGGTTTACGTTCCCCGCGACCCTCACGAAAAGGCCATGCAGCGCGCCCTTTTGCAGTGGTCAAGGCCGGAAAATTACTCCCTTGTGCGGGAAGCCCTTATAAAGGCCAACCGTCGGGATCTTATAGGCTTCGGGGAAAAATGTCTCATTCCTCCAAGGCCCATTAAAAATATCGAAAGGAGAAATAACCATGGCAGCACAGATTTTAGACGGGAAGGCTCTGTCGGCAAAAATAAAGGAGGATCTGCGAAAGGAGGCCGACGCTCTGACGGCAAAAGGCGTTAAGCCCGGGCTTGCGGTTATTATTGTGGGCAGCGACCCCGCCAGCCGTGTTTATGTAAACAACAAAAGGAAAGCCTGTGAGATATGCGGAATAATGAGCGAGGAGTACGCCCTTCCCGAAGAAACCTCCGAGGAGGAGCTTCTTTCTCTCATCGGGGAGCTTAATGCCCGCAGGGATATTGACGGTATTTTGGTGCAGCTTCCCCTTCCCAAGCACATCGACAGCGACAAGGTGCTTCTCGCCATTGACCACAACAAGGATGTGGACGCCTTCCACCCGATAAACGTCGGGAAAATAATGATTGGCAATTTCGATTTTCTGCCCTGCACCCCCGCCGGAGTTATGGAGCTTATAAAGCTTACGGGCATTGAGATTGCCGGCAAGGAAAGTGTTGTTGTGGGGCGGAGCAATATTGTTGGCAAGCCTCAGGCAATGCTGCTGCTTCATCAAAACGCCACCGTAACCATCTGCCACAGCAAGACCAAAAATCTGGCGGAGGTCTGCCGTCGGGCGGACATTCTCGTTGTCGCCGTGGGCAAGGCCGATTTTATAACCGCCGACATGGTAAAGGAAGGAGCGGTAGTCATTGACGTAGGCATGAACAGGGTTGACGGCAAGCTCCGCGGCGACGTTAAATTCGACGAGGTGAGCGCCGTAGCTTCGGCCATAACTCCCGTTCCCGGCGGCGTAGGCCCCATGACTATCGCGATGCTTATGAAAAACACCGTCCGCAGTGCGGCGAACCGCTGCGAAGGGAAAAGATAAACCATAGCCATAAAATTTCCGGCTTTTTTCCTATTACACAGCATTAAAAGGCGTCTCTGAAGCCGTTTTTGAAGAAATCAGCCCTGCCTGGTTTTTCTCAAGCGGCTTTAGGGACGCCTTTATTTTTCATATCGCCATACAGCTTTTGGGATTTATGCACACTCCGTCGAGCCACGTTTCAAAGTGGATGTGGGGCATGGCCTTGCTTTCGGCGGGAGCGGAGCCGATTCCGCTGATTGTTTCCCCGCCGGAAACCTTTTTGCCCACGGATATCATCGACAGCGTGGAAACCCCCTTGTACACGGTCTTAAGCCCGCCTCGGTGGGTTATTTCTATAACTCCGCCCCAGAGCTTGTCCTCGTAGGCACGGGTAACCTCCCCGTCCGCCGCCGCCGTGACCGGATCCGCAAGCGCACCCTCTATATCTATTCCCGTGTGAGAGCGCCAGTCCTTCATGGTTTCGGAATACACCGTCTGCAAGGAATAGTCCTGAAGCACAGTTCCTTTCGCCGGAAGAAGCAGAGGAAAAGGCGGCTCCTCGGAGTTTTCCTCCGGCGAGTCCGTTTCCTCTTCGGGGGCGGCGGGGAGGACGGCTTTTTCCTCCCCGCCTATGTTTGAAACGGCGGCGGCCCTGTCTTCCGAGGCTTCTTTCGTTTTATTTGTTCCTTCGGCTTCCTCGGAAGCCCTCAAAAGAGGAAGTATAGCCACCGCGCGCCGGGTTTCTTCCTTTATTTTTTCGGCGTTTTCCAAGCTGCTGCGCACCGCCGTCATCCTTCCGGCGGCAAAGCTCACCGAAAACACGGCCAGAACGGCAATAAAAGAAAGGCATTTTTTTAAAAATTTCATCGCAGTACTTCACCTCAGATTTATCCTTGACGATTTTTGTATAAAATATACAAAAATTATTTTCGTCATTTAAAAATATCCGCCCATGCGGCGAATATAACCGGAAAATACACCGCCGAGGCCGGTATCAGGGCGGAAAATATAACGAAAACCGCTGTCGTTTTAAGCCAAAACTTCATGAATACATCCCCTTTTCACATAATTTTATGCTTCGGCGAAATATTTAGAACATTTTGTTATTGAAAAAGTCCGAAAAATGTGCTAAAATAAAAAATAAGTTTAAGGCTGCCTCGGTGCTTTTTGCGCAATGTCTCGCCTTAAAACGGCCTTGATTTCAGAAAGAAAGGATACCGTCATGGAAAAAAGCAACGCGATATTCAAAGAGCTGTGTGAAATATCCAAAAATACATATACTATGGAGCCGGAGCTTTACAGCACGTACAACGTAAAGCGGGGGCTGCGCAACGCCGACGGCAGCGGCGTGCTTGTGGGCTTAACAAAGGTGGGTGAGGTTCACGGCTACGTGCTGGACGAAGGGGAAAAGCTCCCCATCTACGGAACGCTTCGCTATCGCGGAATCGACGTGGAGGAAATAGTGGGCGCGTGCCGTCGGGAAAAGCGCTTCGGCTTTGAAGAGGTGGCGTATCTTTTGCTTTTCGGAGTTCTCCCCTCAGCCGAGGCTCTGGAAAAGTTCAACAGATACTTAGGCTCTATGAGGGATCTTCCCCCCAACTTTACGGAGGACATGATTCTTAAAGCTCCCAGCGGAGATATTATGAACAAGCTGGCAAGAAGCGTGCTTGCCTCTTATTCCTATGACCCCAATCCGGACGACAATTCCCTGGAGAATGTTCTGCGCCAATCCTTCGAACTGATAGCCCGTATGCCGGTAATAATCGCCCACGCTTATCAGGCGAAATCCCATTATTACGACGGAAAAAGCCTTATCCTCCATAAGCCCGTGGCGGAATATTCCACGGCCGAAAACTTCCTGCACCTTATGCGCGCGGATAACGAATTTACCGCTTCCGAGGCTGAAATTCTGGATTTGGCCCTGATTCTTCACGCCGAACACGGCGGCGGCAACAACAGCGCGTTCACGACGCACGTTGTATCCTCCTCGGGAACGGATACCTACAGCGCAATCGCGGCGGCTATCGGCTCTCTCAAAGGCCCCAAGCACGGCGGCGCAAACGCTAAGGTTATGGGCATGATAGAGGATTTCAAGGCCAACGTAACGGATATCAACGATGAAAAGCAGATACGCGAGCATATTATAAAAATACTCAACAAAGAAGCCTACGACCGAAGCGGCCTTGTTTACGGAATCGGCCACGCGGTGTATACAAAAAGCGACCCCCGCGCCGTACTGCTCAGAGAGAACGCTCTCACTTTGGCAAAGCAGAAGGGCATGGAGGAGGAATTTTATCTCTATGATATTATTGCAAGGAACACTCCCAAGCTTTTTGCGGAAATAAAAAAGAGCGACAAGGTAATGGCTCCGAATGTGGATTTTTACAGCGGCTTTGTTTATAAGATGCTGAACATTCCCCCGGAGGTTTACACCCCCATTTTCGCCATGAGCCGAATTGTGGGCTGGTGCGCTCACCGCATTGAGGAAATTACCGTTTCCGACCGTATCATCCGTCCGGCGTATAAGGCTGTGTCAAAGCGTCAGGAATACGTTCCCTTGTCCGAACGGTAAAATAA
>CAZKBV010000023.1:0-24512 GCA_964551215.1 uncultured Oscillospiraceae bacterium
ATCGCAAGCTCCACTCCTTGCAAGCAAAGTGGAGCGTTGCTCCGATTTAAAAATAGGAGGAAAACCCCGTGAAAAAGGTTATATATCTGGCAGGAGGCTGCTATTGGGGCGTGGAAAAGTATATTTCTTCGATAAAGGGAGTTGCTGAAACTCAGGTTGGCTTTGCCAACGGCAATACCGAAGCGCCTACCTACAGGCAGGTGTACAGCGACAATACCGGCTATGCGGAGACAGTTAAGGTGACATACGAAACAGAGGACATATCCCTTAAAGCTCTGCTCAGGCTTTTTTATAAAATAATCGACCCTGTCAGCGTAAACCGTCAGGGCGGCGACGTGGGTACCCGGTACCGCACGGGAGTGTATTTTTCCCTTCCGGAGGACGAGGCCGCGGTTATGGCTTCCTTAAAGGAGCTTGAGGCTCAGATTGGGGAGAAAATAGCCGTAGAGGGCCGTCCGCTGAAAAATTTTTATCCGGCGGAGGAGTATCACCAGAAGTATCTGGATAAAAATCCGGAAGGGTACTGCCATGTGCCGCTAAAGGAAATTATGTGGGCAAAGACGGTAAATCCGGCGGAGTATGATTATTGACAATAAATCGCGCGCGAAAATAAGGCCGCAAAGAAACAAACACAGATGTTTCTTTGCGGCCTATTTAAACGTTACGCCTACGGCGCGGCTTATTTGCTGTTATATACGTTTATACGGTTGAGCGCTCTCTTTAGCTTATATTCCGCAAGGCGAAGCTCCATGTCGCTTCGCTTGTTTTCCTCCATGCGGCGGCGGGCGGTTTCCGCGGCCCGATTGGCTCTCTCGATGTCTATATCGTCAGCCCATTCAAAGGTAATTGCCACAATACGGACTACACCTCCGCTTACGCTCACCATCCCGCGGTTGCAGGAGCCGAAGCGCACTGCGCCGTCGGGAAGAGTTACCTTTGTTTTGCCTACAGCTAACGCGGATACATAGTCGCTGTGGCGGGCGAGAATACCCACGTCGCCTTCCGTGGTGCGGATAACCACTCTTTCAGCCGGCCCGTCAAAGAGAAGACCGTCGGGAGTCGCGATCTGAAGCTGAAATTCCATATTTCCGCCCCCTTACTTACTCTGCTTTGCCTTTTCAACAACCTCGTCGATGGTGCCGGCGAAAAGGAAGGCGGATTCGGGAAGGTCATCGTGCTTGCCTTCGATTATTTCCTTGAAGCCCCGTACGGTTTCCTTAACAGGCACATACGTACCCCTCATACCGGTGAACTGCTCGGCAACGCTGAAGGGCTGGGAAAGGAAACGCTGCACCTTTCTTGCGCGGCTTACGGTGAGCTTGTCTTCTTCGCTGAGTTCGTCCATACCCATAATGGCGATGATATCCTGAAGCTCGTTGTAACGCTGGAGAATACGCTGTACGCTTCTGGCAACCTCGTAATGCTCCTGCCCGACAACGTCCGGAGAAAGAATACGCGAAGTGGAATCAAGAGGATCAACCGCCGGATATATACCCTGAGAGGAAATGGCTCTGGAAAGCACCGTTGTGGCGTCCAGATGGGCGAAGGTGGTTGCGGGAGCCGGATCGGTAAGGTCGTCCGCCGGTACGTAAACCGCCTGAACCGATGTGATAGAGCCTTTCTTTGTGGAGGTGATTCTCTCCTGAAGGGCGCCCATTTCCGTTGCGAGAGTGGGCTGATAGCCAACGGCGGAGGGCATACGTCCAAGGAGGGCGCTTACCTCGCTGCCGGCTTGGGTAAATCTGAAAATATTGTCGATGAACAAAAGCACGTCCTGGCCTTCCTTGTCACGGAAGTATTCCGCCATTGTAAGGCCGCTGAGGGCAACTCTCATTCTTGCTCCCGGGGGTTCGTTCATCTGTCCGTAAACCAGAGCCGTTTTGTTGATAACGCCCGACTCCTTCATTTCGTTGTAAAGGTCGTTGCCCTCGCGGGTACGCTCGCCTACGCCGGTAAATACGCTTAAGCCTCCGTGCTGCTTGGCAACGTTATTGATAAGCTCCATAATAAGCACGGTCTTGCCTACACCGGCGCCGCCGAACAGACCTATTTTACCGCCCTTGGCGTAGGGGCATATAAGGTCAACGACCTTTATTCCCGTTTCAAGAATCTCTGTGGTGCTTTCCTGCTCATCGTAGGAGGGAGCGCTGCGGTGGATGCTCCATCTCTCGGGGTTTTCCGGAGCGGGGAGATTGTCAACAGGCTCGCCAAGAAGGTTAAATATGCGCCCGAGGGTGCAGTCGCCTACGGGTACGGTTATAGGACCGCCTGTGTCCAGAGCGTCGGCTCCCCTTACAAGACCGTCGGTGCTGCTCATGGCTATGCAGCGCACAACATCATCGCCTATGTGCTGAACAGCCTCCGCCGTCATTTTTCCGCCGTCGGGGCGGGTAATTTCAATAGCGTTAAGCAGGTTCGGAAGGCAGCCTTCGGGAAACCTTATATCCAAAACAGGGCCTACAACGGATATGACAGTGCCTTTATTTATGTTTGAAGCCATTCGGCTTCACTCCTTTCCCATGATTCTATTTTGTTTATCACGCGGCAGACTATTCGTTGCCGCCCGCAACTATCTCTGTGATTTCCTGAGTGATGGCGGCCTGACGCGCCCGATTGTATTTAAGCGAAAGATCGGAAATCATTTCGTCCGCGTTTTTATTGGCCGCTTCCATTGCGCTTCGTCTGGCGCTCAGCTCCGAAGCTATGGATTCGCACAGAGCACCGTAAATTATGCCGCTTATATACTGGGGGACAATGCTGTTAAAGACCTCCTCCGGACCGGGCTCGTAAATTATAAGCCCTGTCTTGTCCGAGGAAACCTCGCTGTTGTCTATGGGAAGTATATCCATAGAAGCGGGGGACTGGGTAAGCACGTTTACATATGAGGTGAAGCTTATGGTAAGGCGGTCAAAATCGCCCCTCAGAAAGGCCTTAGCCAATTCCTCGCCGATAGCTCCGCAGTTGCCCAAGGATACGTCCTCGGCTACGGCGTAGCTGTCGTCCAGAATTTTAAAGCCCCGGCGGCGGTAAAGCTCCACGGCCTTTCGGCCTATGGGCAGGATAATATCCCCTTCTTCGGCCCCTACCGACTTGAACAGGTTGCTGTTATAGCCTCCGGCAAGACCTCTGTCGCCGGCAATCACTATGCGGCAGGTGCCTTTTCCCGAGGGGGCGTGGGTAAAGGGGGAAGAAAAGTCCTTGTTGCTTTTTTCTATATCCGAAAGAGTGTTTTTCAAAATATTGAAAAACGGGCGGCTTTGTTCAATGCGTTCCTTGGCGTGGCGGAGCTTGCCTGTAGCGACAAGCTCCATGGCCTTGGTTATCTGCCGTGTATTTTCAACGCTTTTTATTCGGCTTTTTATGGCCTTCATTGAATCAGGCATTTTGTCTACCTCGTTTCAAGGAATTTTGCGCGGCATTCGGTTATGGCCGCCTTCATCATTTCCTCGGTTTCAGGGCTTAAAGCGCCGGTTTCGCGGATATTGTCGCCGATAGCGGGATAGGTGGCTTCGGCATAGCTGTAAAGAGCGGACTCAAAAGCTCTTACGTCCTCTACCTTTATAGGCTCAAGGTAGCCGTTTACCACGGCATAGATTATCAAAATTTGATTCTCAACGCTTACGGGGGCGTTTCTGTTCTGTTTAAGAACCTCCACTATTCTCGCGCCCTGATCCAGACGCTGCTTGGTGTCGGCGTCAAGGTCGGAGCCGAACTGGGCAAAGGCCTGAAGCTCACGGTACTGGGCATACGCCAGCTTAAGCGTACCGGCAACATTTTTCATAGCCTTTAACTGAGCGTTACCGCCCACACGGCTTACGCTGATACCGGGGTTTACCGCCGGCATAACGCCGCTGTGGAAAAGCTCGGTTTCAAGGAAAATCTGACCGTCTGTAATTGAAATTACGTTGGTGGGAATGTACGCGGAAACGTCTCCGGCCTGAGTTTCTATTATGGGAAGGGCCGTAAGGCTTCCGCCGCCGTATTCCGGCGCAAGCCGCGCCGCGCGTTCAAGCAGACGGGAGTGGAGATAGAATACGTCGCCGGGGTAGGCTTCGCGTCCCGGGGGACGGCGTATGAGCAGCGAAAGGGCGCGGTAAGCTACGGCGTGCTTGCTTAAATCGTCGTAAACTATAAGCACGTCCCTGCCCTTGTACATAAAATATTCGCCCATTGCGCATCCGGCGTAGGGAGCTATATACTGAAGGGGACTAAGCTCGCTGGCGGTGGCGGAAACAACGATGGTGTAATCCATCGCGCCGCTTTTGTCAAGGGTATCCACAAGCTGGGCAACGGTGGAGTTTTTCTGACCTATGGCGACATAGACGCAGATAACGTCCTTGCCCTTCTGGTTGATTATGGTGTCGATGCCGATGGTGGTTTTACCCGTCTGACGGTCGCCGATTATAAGCTCGCGCTGCCCCCTGCCTATGGGAATCATGGCGTCAATGGCCTTAATTCCCGTCTGAAGGGGAACGCTTACGCTTTTTCTTTCGATAATTCCGGGGGCGGGGCTTTCAATAGGTCTTGTTTCGGCTGCCTCAATGGGGCCTTTGCCGTCAACGGGCGCGCCGAGAGCGTTTACCACGCGGCCTATCATAGCTTCGCCCACGGGTACGCTTACAACTCTGCCGGTGCGCTTGACAACGCTGCCTTCCTTAATTCCGGCGTCGCTGCCCAGAATAACAAGGCTTACAACGGTTTCTTCGAGGTTGAGCGCCATGGCGTATTCGCCGTTTTCAAATTCAACAAGCTCGTTGGCCATACAGTTTTCAAGCCCGTGAACCTTTGCGATGCCGTCGCCCACCTCGATTACATAACCGGTTTCCTTCTGCTCCACCTTATTGGAATAGTTTTTGATTCGGTCTTTTATTATTTTGCTGATTTCATCAGGTTTAAGCTGCAATTTGTTCACCTACCTAACAATTTCTTTCTTGATATCTTCAAGACGGCTTTTTACGCTCCCGTCTATCTGAAGCCCGTCCGTTCTAAGCACAACGCCTCCCAAAACAGACGGATCGATTTTGTTTGTGAGGATAATTTCCTTCCCGAACTGCTTTTCCAGCCCGACCTTAAGAGATTCCGCCTGACTTTCCGACAGGGGAGCCGCCGTTATGGCCGTGACAGGCGCTATGTTGTGGGCTTTATTGTACATTTTTTCATATTGGGATATCAAATAGCTCAATGAAGCGGTCTTACGGCCTTCAACAAGAAGCTTTACGGTGTTCAGCACGTAAGGGTGAAAGCTTCCCAAAGCGTCCTCCGCCATTTTCAGCCTTTCCTCTTTGGAAAGCTGAGGGGCGTCCAGCAGTGAGAAAAAATCCTTCTCCTCGGATAAAAGCTCCTTTAAGAGGGCAAGTTCCTCTTTTATTTGAGAATCGACGCCCTCGTCGGCGGCAAGGGAAAACAGGGAATTTCCGTAAACTATGCCTGTCTCTCTCATTTGCCCTCAACCTCCGAAGCTATAAAATCATCCACAAGCTTAGCGTGAGTTTTGGGGTCGATTTCCTTTTCGATTACCTTTTCGGCGATTGCCACGGCCATATCCGCCACCTGAGAGCGAATCTCGCTTACGGCGCTCTTGCGCTCCTGTTCGATGGTGTTCTGAGCCTTTGTCAGCAAATCCGCCGCCTTAGACTGTGCCTCGGCAACGATAAGGTCGCCTTTTTCCGAGGCGGATTTTGTGGCCGTCTGCATAATGCGGTTCGCTTCGTTTTTCGCGTCCGACAGCTTTTCGGTGTATTCTTCCTCCATAGCCTTTGCGTTGGCCCGGGCCGCTTCGGCGGTTTCATACATACTGCGGACTTCGCTGTCCCTTTGGGCGAGAACCTTCTGTATGGGCTTGAATAAAAACTTTTTTACAAGCAGAAACAGTATGAGAGTGTTTAGCCATACGGCTATCATGCTCCAAAGATCCGGCGGAATCGAAACAAAATCCAAGAATTTATTCATGGGTGTTCCTCCTTATCCGAATAATTTCTTTGCGGGGATTGAGGCCGCAGTCGATTAAAGCAGCTTAAGGAAGGGGTTGCCGAAGATAAGGATAAGCGCGATAACAAGACCGTAAATACCTGTAGATTCGGCAACGGCACAGCCGAAAAGCATGGTGGTTGTAATGTCGCCCTTTGCTTCGGGCTGACGGCCTACCGCTTCAGCCGCCTTGCCTGCCGCGAAGCCCTGACCTATACCGGGGCCTACACCGGCTATCATAGCCAGTCCCGCACCGATTGCCTGTGCTGCCAATACAATTGCTCTTTCCATAGTTTTAATACCTCCAAAATTTTTATTGGTTCCGGCGGCGTAAGGCCGCCATAATTTAATACCGTAATTTAATAAAGATGAATTATTCCTGGGCGGAGCTGACGAATACCATAGTCAGCATACAGATTATATACGCCTGAAGAAAGCTGGTGAAAAGGTCGAAATATACCGAAAGCACGGCGGGGATTCCCACCTGCAAAATCGGAATGGGTATAAAGGGAAGCACCAGTGAGCTTAAGCCCGCCAAAGCGGCGTATATAAGGCTGGTTATTACAAGCCCCGACGCTATATTTCCGAAATGACGGAAGGACATGGATATGGGGTTGGCTATTTCGCTGACAATATTTATGGGCGTCATTACGAAGAAGGGCTGAGTAAAGCTTTTAAGCCAGCCGCCCACGCCGTGGTGCTTTATGTTTACTATCTGCACCATAAAGAAGGTTATCAGTGCCCATGCGAGGGTGGTGTTAAGATCCGCCGTGGGGGGACGAAGCCCCGTAAGACTGCTCAGGCTGGAAACCAGCGAGAAAATGAACAGAGTGCCGATGTACGGCGCGTAGCCCACGTTTCTTTCGCCCATAACGTCCTTCACCATGTTTGTCGCCATGGTGACAAGCTTTTCCGCCACAAGCTGTTTTTTACTCGGATTTTTCACCGAAAGCCCCCTGGTAAGCCATATGCACAGAAGCGTTATTACCGCCATGACTATCCATGAGTTTACGATAGTTTCGCTTATGCCTATGCCTCCCAGAATGGGAATTTCAAACAGTATCTCCGGCCCGTTTACTTCTATATTCAAGCTTTGTCGCCTCCTTTTTTGGTGAAATTTATAATAAAGATTGCCAGTCTGGGGAAAATCAGCGGAATCGCCGTTGCCCAAAGATTAAACAGACCCGGAAACTTTATGGCAAGGAGTATTACGCCGCCCGCAATCGCGAGCCTCAGTATATAGCCCAGCCCCATAGAGAGCTGCGCCCCTTTGGAGGATTTTTCCACGCTGCGCTGAACGTTCAGCGCAAGTACGAAAAAGCCGACCGCCGCCGCAGCGAAGCCTAAAATTACCCCCAAAACGCAAGGGAGAAGGGAAAACCTGAAAATCAGACTCAGCAACGCAAAAACCGCGGCGCATATGACGCTGAGCGCAAGGGACGTAAGCAATACGGACTTAACCTGACCTTTAAGCTCGGGAATAAGCATCAATCGTCCTCCTTTTCGGACAGCCGTCTCATATATTTTATGGTTTTGAACATACTCGCGACGCCGCTTGCGACTCCCAGCAAAATACCCGCTATCATAATCCAATCGCCGAAATTGAACCTACTTTGCAGCCACATTGCTGCCAGTATGCACAAAATCGGCGGAGTGATTACGGATATTCCAAACTGTGTTATCATTGTAAGGGCGGTCACAATAGAATTCTTTTTCATCTGCATACACCCATTATAGAACTGTTTCCGTTTTTTTGCAATAGTCAATTTTACTGATTTGTCTGTAAAAAACACGGCCGCTATTGTTAAAATAATAACGAACATATTCTCCGCCGCCCACGCGGCGGAGAATATTCGTTTTTCCGGTCTTTACAGCCACTGGTGAGGCGGCTCGTCGCTGATGCCGAAGTGGTAAAGTATGGCGTCGGCAATGCGGCGGCTGGCGTTCCCGTCTCCGTAGGGATTGACGGCGCGGCTCATTCTGTTATACTCGTTTTCGTCGGAAAGCAGCTGGTGGGCAAGGGAGTATATTACTTCCTCCTGAACACCGGCAATTTTTACCGTTCCGGCTTCCGCCGCCTCGGGACGCTCCGTTTCCCCTCTCAGCACAAGCACAGGCTTGCCCAGAGCCGGAGCTTCCTCCTGAAGTCCGCCGCTGTCGGTCATTACCATATAGCAGCGGCTCATAGCGTTGTGAAGCACGTCCACGTCAAGGGGCTCTATAAGGTGAACTCTGGGTATTCCCCCCAAGATTTCGTTTGCCGTGTCACGGACGGCGGGATTCATGTGTACGGGATAAATAAGCTCCACGTCGGGAAAATCCCTCACAATCCTTGCGGCGGCGCGGCAGATGTTCCTAAGAGGCTCCCCAAGATTTTCGCGGCGGTGAGCCGTCATAAGTATGACCCTCTTGCTCCAGTCCATACCCTCAAGAGGTGTTCCGTCGAAGGAATAATCCGGCCTGATAGTGGTCGCAAAGGCGTCGATAACCGTATTGCCCGTTACGAAGATACGCTCCGGATCAACACCCTCCCGAAGCAGGTTCGCGCGGTTGTTTACGGTTGGGGAAAAGTGGAGGTCGGCAATGGCACCGGTCAATTTTCGATTCATTTCCTCCGGAAACGGGAAGTACTTATCTCCGGTGCGCAGTCCCGCCTCAACATGACCTACCTTTATCTGATTGTAATACGCGGCAAGAGCGCCGGCGAAGGTGGTGGTGGTGTCGCCGTGAACGAGAACAAGGTTGGGCTTTTCCGTGCGGAAAACCTCCTCCAGTCCCGTAAGAGCGCGGGTGGTTATGCCGGCAAGAGTCTGGCGCTCCTTCATAATGTCAAGGTCAAAGTCCGGAGTGATTTTAAATAAATCCAGAACCATATCCAGCATCTGGCGGTGCTGGGCCGTTACGCACACCTTGCAGTCGATTTCCGGACGTTTTTTCAGCTCATAAACCAAGGGAGCCATTTTAATGGCTTCGGGGCGCGTGCCGAATACTGTAAAAACTTTAATCATAGACTGTTGGCACAGTTAATTTGTGCCGCCTCCTTTCGTGTTTTTATCCGCGTTATGCTCCTCACGCTGTTCTTCCGCCTTTTTTTCCTCCGGTTTTTCGTCTCCGCTTTGAATCATTTTGGTAAAGGAGGGGACGAAGGTGAGGAAAAGGGCAAAAGCAACTACTACAATAAGCAGAGCCATGGGATTTACCGCGCCCGTCCAAATGAGAAGCACGGCAACAAGACAAAGAACTATGCACATTGAGTATATAACGATTACCGCCTGCTTCTGGCTTAGACCGGCGTCAACCAGCCTGTGATGCAGGTGGCCCCTGTCGGGACTCATTATAGGTTGGTGATTTTTTGCCCGGCGAAGTATGGCGGACATGGTGTCGAATATGGGCAGCCCCAAAATGAGAAACGGAGCCGCTATACTTATTACGGCGTAGCCCTTAAACAGCCCCATGACCGACAGCGTGGAAAGCATATATCCGAGAAACAACGCGCCCGTATCGCCCATAAAAAGCTTGGCCGGATTGAAGTTGTACGGCAGAAAGCCGAAGCAGGCTCCGGCCAGCGCCGCGGTGGCGTAGGCTATATTAGGCTCGCCCACCAAAAGCGCGATACACAGAAGCGTCATGGACGAAATGGAGGAAACTCCGCAGGCAAGGCCGTCCAGTCCGTCAAGGAGATTCATAGCGTTGGTTACGCCCACTATCCAAAGTATTGTCAAAGGGATTGAAAAATATCCCAAATCAAGATAGCCGTAGGCGTCGATAAATTTAGGAACTCTGATTATGTCGATTTTTACGCCGCAGAGTACGGGAATTATCGCGGCGCCGATCTGTACCGCGAATTTAAGCTTGGGGCCCAAAGCGTAAATGTCGTCGAAAATACCCATTACAATTATTATTATACTTCCCAGAAGTATTCCCATAAAGGGACGGTTCATGGGTACAAAAACCAGCGCGGCAGCAAGAAACCCGAAAAATATTGCCAGTCCGCCCAAAAGGGCGGTCGGCTTTTTGTGCATACGGCGGCTGTCCTTCGGAACATCCACCGCGCCTATTTTAAAGGCCAGCTTTTTAACAAAGGGCGTTGTGAGAAAGGTCACTACAAAGGCGACTATAAACGTAAAGAGAATATTTGTATTCATAGTATTATTTCCCCTTTTATCTGGGTACGAAGCCCACTTTTTTCATGACCTTGGAAAGCGTGCGTCCGGCAATTCTTCCGGCGGTTTCCGCTCCCTTTGTATATACCGAAACAAGGTAGTCCTTATTGTTCATAAGGTCGTTGTATTTTTTCTGTATGGGGCGCAGGGCCTCAGCGGTTGCTTCGCCTACGGCGGCCTTGAAGTCCCCGTAGCCCTTACCGGCAAATTCCTTTTCCGCCTCCTCGATGGATTTGCCCGTTACGGCGGAATATATTGTGAGCAGATTGTTTACGCCGTCCTTGCCTTCCCTGTACGCCACCTCGGTTTCCGAGTCGGTAACGGCGCGCTTGATTTTCTTTACGATTACCTCGGGAGGGTCCAAAAGGAAGAGACAGCCGTTGGGGTTGGGGTCGCTTTTACTCATTTTTGCCGCGGGATCCTGAAGGCTTTTAATTTTTGCCCCCGCGTTTTGAGGGGGAATATATGGCTCGGGAATGGTGAAAACATTGCCGTAAATGCCATTGAAGCGCTGGGCTATATCACGGGTTATTTCGACGTGCTGCTTCTGGTCTGTGCCGACAGGCACCATGTCCGCCTGATAGAGCAGAATGTCGCAGGCCATAAGCACGGGGTAATCAAAAAGTCCGGCGTTTACGTTGTCGGCGTGCTTAAGACTTTTGTCTTTGAACTGGGTCATGCGGCTCAGCTCTCCCATTTGGGTGTAGCAGTTCAGTATCCATGTCAGCTCCGCGTGGGCGGGGACATGGCTTTGTATGAACATTATGTTCTTTTCGGGGTCAAGCCCCGAGGCTATATACTGAGCCAGCAGGGATATTGTTCTGGCTCGGAGCTTCGCCGGCTCCTGACGCACGGTGAGAGTATGCATATCAGCCAGCATATAAAGGCAGTTAAATTCGTCCTGAAGCTTTACCCAGTTGCTGATGGCTCCGAGATAATTTCCGAGGGTTATGCTGTCCCCGGAGGGCTGTATGCCGGATAGTATAACTTTTTTTTCGCCTATCATTGTTTATCAAGTCCTTTACTGTAAGTCCGTTACTTTTTCGGCAGACGCTTAAAGCTCGGCCTTTGCCTCTTTTATTATTCTTGCCAGAGTATTTATTCCGACCGCGATTTTTTCGTCCGGCGTGTTGGAAAAATTGAGCCGGAAGGAGGAATATTTTTTCGTAGCGTCAACCATGCAGCTGCTGCCGGGGACGAAAGCCACCTTGTTTTCCACTCCCTTTTTAAACAGAGCGTCGCTGTCGAAGCCCTCCGGCAGAGTACACCACAGGAATATGCCCCCTTCGGGACGGGTGTATTCGCAGTATTCCGGAAAGCATTTGTCCATTTCCGAAAGCATAACCGCGCACTTGTGACCGTAAAGCCGACGGCTCCTTTGAATATGCTCGTCAATGTCGTAGTGAGTGACAAATTCGTACGCTATCATTTGGGTGAGGACGGGAGTATGCACATCGGTAATCTGCTTTATTACCACCATCTTTTCCAGAATTTCTTCCCTTGCGCTGGCAAAGCCTATACGCAAACCGGGAGAGAGAATTTTGCTGAAGCTTCCGGCGTAGATGACGCGGCCCTTTTCGTCCATGCTTTTTATGGAAGGCACGTCCTCTCCCTTGTAGCGCAGCTCGCCGTAGGGATTGTCCTCCAGAATATAAAAGTCGTACTCCTCGGCAAGAGAAAGCAGCTCTTTTCTTTTTTCAAGGCTCATGGTGATTCCGCCGGGATTTTGGAAGGTGGGAATCGTATAGAGCAGCTTTATTTTTGTGGTTTTCAGCAGCTCCCTCAGCGCCTCGGTGCTGAGACCGTCGTTTTCCACGGGAATATCCGTCATTTTGGCGTTGTAGCTTCTGAAGCAGTTTAACCCTCCGACGAAACTGGGACGCTCCACTGCCACCACATCCCCCTCGTTTACAAGGGCGCGGGCCGTTAAATCTATTACCTGCTGACCGCCGGTGGTGATGATAACTCTTTCGCTTTCTCCAATCACGCCCTGCTTTACAAGGCGGTCTTTTACAAACTCGATTAAAGGCGCGTAGCCCTCGGTGATTCCGTACTGGAGAGCCGTATTGCCGTTCTCCCGCAAAATACGCTCCGCGATTTCGCCAAGCTCCTTTTTGGGGAATAAATCCGGAGACGGAGCGCCTCCGGCGAAGGAAATTATAGAAGGATCCGCCAGCAGCTTGAAGGTGGCTCTTATGGCGCTACCCGAAAGCTCCGCCGCGCGATCCGCAAAAAGTTTGCTCATTTTGAATCAGACGCCTTTCATAAAAGAATTATTTGGGATTATTTAAATCGGGGCAACGCTCCGTCAAGCTTGCTTGAAACGAAGCCTGCGGCAGATTGCGCCCGCCGCCTTAAAAGCGGGGCATCCGCGCCTAAGTTTTATTTGCCGCAAAGCTTTATTTACGGTACAGCCCGCGCGGAGCGCGCAATAAACGCATCCCACGCGTTTATTATAGCATAATATTATACAAAAGTAAAGAAAAATTTTCCGTACCGGTTCGGCGGCTTCAGCGCACGAAAAAAGGAGCCCCGAAGGGCTCCGCAGCAGTATTTTACAAAAAATGAACCTCTAAGAAAAGGAGATTGATTATTTGTGGAGCGCATAGCACTCGCTGCAGTATATGGGCCTGTCGTTCTTGGGAACGAAAGGAACCTTTGCCTCTTTTCCGCAATCGGCACAGATAGCTGTGTACATTTCGCGGCCTTCCTTGAGAGCGGACTTCTTCTTTGCACGGCACTCCTTACATCTCTGGGGCTCGTTCTGGAAGCCTTTCTCTGCGTAGAATTCCTGTTCGCCTGCAGTGAACACGAATTCCTGTCCGCAATCCTTGCAGACTAATGTCTTGTCTTCGTACATGGTAAATCTCCTCGCTTAGTATAGAATAAAAATATTTTCACCCCGAAAGGCGCAAACGCCTTTCCTCAGGGCATATATCAAAATGGAGCGGATGACGGGAATCGAACCCGCGCGGCCTGCTTGGGAAGCAGGAACTCTGCCATTGAGCTACATCCGCATAAGCTGCGCCGGATTACTGCCGGCCGTCGTCCTCAAAAGCGACTATTTTCCCGAACTTGCGGCGTATTCTCTGAAGAGCGTTATCAACGGCTTTTTTGTCCGTTCCAAGCCTTTCGGCAATACATTCGTAGTTCTCGCCCCTGAGGTAATATACCAGAACATTGTATTCCATACTCGAAAGAAACCTCAGAAGCCCTTTTTCAATGGCCCCGAATCGTTCACGGCTGAGAAGAATATCCTCGGGATTGGCGGTTTCGCTGCGCCCCATTACGTCCATAAGCGTCGCGGCATCCTCCTTGTCGCCGTAAACCGGACGGTCAAGAGAAACGTAGGAATTAAGCGGCTGATGCTTTTGCCGCATAGCTCCTTTAATTGCCGTAAGAATATTTCTGTTGACGCAAAGCTCCGCGAAAGAGCGGAAGGAAGCGTTTTTCCCTTCCTCAAAGGAGCTTACGGACTTAAAAAGGCCTATCATGCCCTCCTGGACAAGGTCGTCGCGGTCGGCTCCCACAAGAAAATAGCGCCCGGCAATTCTTTTTACCGTTTCCGAATATTTTTTGAGCAAAAAATCAAGCGCTGAGGCATTGCCGGCCTTCGCCAGAGAGACAAGCTCTTCGTCTCTCATATTTTCACCGATGTTAAGGCCGGAATCACCATTCATGCACCCTACACCTCTATTCCTTTATACTATACCACATAATTAACCGTTTTGTCAAGTATATTTTGTAAAAAATGTACAAAAAAATTCTTGATTTAATTGGAGTTTTGTAATATAATAAAATACAGCTATTTGTGAAAGCCGCTGATTGAAAAAAGTCTTGGGACACAAATATTATGATACAACGGAGGCGATATGTATGCCGCTTGACGCAATTGCGGTTCGGGCTCAGGTAAACGAGCTTCAAAGCGTTACTGGCTTTAAAATAGATAAAATACAGCAGCCGGAAAAGGATATGATTATTCTGTCCCTTCGCGGAGCGGGCAGAGCCGAAAGGCTGCTTGTAAGCGCAAACAGCGCCAACGCGAGAGTTCACCTTACCGGCGAAAGACCGGAAAATCCCCCCTCTCCGCCCATGTTCTGTATGCTTCTCAGGAAGCACCTTACCGGCGGAAGGATTACCGCGATAAGGCAGAAGGGCTTTGAAAGAATTATTGACATTGAAATCGAAAGCTATACGGAACTGGGCGATTCCGCCGCGAAGCACCTTGTGTGCGAGATAATGGGGCGCAACAGCAACATAATTTTCCTAAACGAGGAAATGAAAATAATCGACAGCATAAAGCACGTGGACATAACCGTCAGCTCCGTGAGAAATATTCTTCCGGGCCTAAAATACGTCCTTCCCCCCTCCGGCGACAGGCTGGATCCGGAAATTTCGGCGGCGGAGGATTTTTACGCCGCTCTTTCAGGGTGCGCCGAAGGCATGGCGGCGGATAAGGCGGCGTGTTCCGCCGTGGAGGGCATAAGTCCCCTGATGGCAAGGGAGTGCGTTTTCCGTGCCTGCGGCGACGGGAGCCTTAAAATCGGCGAGATGAGCGAAGAAAACCTCCGCGCCTCCGCCGCCGAAATGGAGAAAATGTTCCGTAAAGCCAAGGCGGGCGAATTTTCGCCCTGTATCCTTTTGAAGCCGGATAAGACCGCCGCCGACTTTGCTCCCTTTACGATACGCCAGTACGGCGGAGCCGTTGACGTGCAGCCAAGGGAAACCATGAACGCCGCCGTGGAGGAGTTTTATCTGAGAAGGGACAGAGACGCCCGAATGAAGAACCATTCCGCCGCGCTGACGAAGGTGGTCGGCAACAATCTTTCCCGGGCGGCAAAGAAGCTGAATCTGCTTCAAAGCGATCTTAAGGCCTCCCTCGGCAGGGAAAAGTACCGCGTATACGGGGATCTTCTCACGGCGAACCTTTACCGCGTAAATAAGGGCGATAAAAATATCACCGTTGAAAACTACTACGAAGAGGGGCTTCCCAAGGTTGTAATCCCCTTAGACGAAAGCAAGTCCCCGTCTCAGAATGTAAAAAATTACTACAATAAATACAAAAAGGCAAAAAATACCGAGATTTATTCCAAAGAGCAGATAGAAAAAACGAAAAAGGAAATAGAGTATCTGGAGTCCGTTTCCCTTGCGCTGGAAAACGCCGCGTCTTTGAAAGAGCTTGGCGAAATAAATGCCGAACTGGAGAACGAGGGCTATATAAAAAATCAGGGCGGCGGCAAAAAAAGGCCCAAGACCGCCGCGGCTTCCGAACCTATGGAATTTGACGCGCTGGGATACAAGGTGCTTATAGGCCGCAACAACGCGCAGAACGATTACCTTACCTTAAAAATAGGACGCAGCCGGGATTTGTGGCTCCACACAAAAAATATTGCCGGAAGCCACACCCTCATAAAATATCAGGGGGAGGATTTCCCTCCGGAGGTTATAACCCGTGCGGCGGAGCTGGCGGCGTACTATTCAAAAGGGAAAAATTCCCCTAAGGTGGAAGTTGATTACTGCCCCGTAAGCCACGTCCGGAAGCCCAACGGAGCGAAGGCCGGAATGGTGATTTACGAGGGATATAACACGGCTGTGGTTGAGCCGAAGGGATAAGGATACGAGATTAAAATATTTACGTAACGAGGAATGATAGCATTGAACAAGCTTTTGGATAAAATAAATTCTCCTTCGGATTTAAAGAAGCTGAATCAGGCTCAGCTTAAAGAGCTTAGCGCGCAGGTGAGGCGGGAGCTTTTGGATGTGGTTTCCGAAAACGGAGGGCATCTTTCGAGCAACTTAGGGGCGGTGGAGCTGACAATAGCCCTGTGCCGCAGTCTCAATCTGCCTGAGGATAAGCTGATTTGGGATGTGGGGCATCAGTCCTACGTATACAAAATGTTTACGGGGCGGCGGGAGCTTTTGAAAAAGCTCCGCTCCATGGAAGGAGCGTGCGGCTTTTGCTCTCCGGAAGAATCGGAATACGATTTTTCGGTTACCGGTCACAGCTCCACCTCCCTTTCGACAGCCTTGGGAGCGGTTACCGCCGGCAAACTGACCGGAAACGGCGGACGCGTCTGCTGCGTTATAGGTGACGGCGCCCTGACGGGCGGTCTGGCTATGGAGGCTCTTCAAAGCATAGGGCAGGCAAGAGCGCCAATGCTTATAGTTTTAAACGACAACGAAATGTCCATATCAAAAAACGTCGGCAGCCTTTCAACGCTTCTTTCCCGGGCAAGAACCGGCAAAACCTACAAAAAAGCCAAAATACAGGTTGAACAGGCCTTGAACAGGATTCCTCTTTGCGGCGAAAAGCTGAGCCATGCCGTAAGAAACGCGAAAAATCATCTTAAATTCGCGGTTTCAGCGGGTACCTTCTTCGAATCAATCGGCATTACATATCTGGGGCCCGTGAACGGACACAGTATTTCCGATATGGAGGAGCTTTTTAAGCGCGCGCTGGACATGAACGAGCCTGTTGTGGTTCATGTGCTGACAAAAAAGGGCAAGGGCTATATTCCGGCGGAGGAGGCTCCCCAAAAATATCACGGCGTAGCTCCTTTTGACAAATCAAAAGGGGTGAAAGACGGGGACGAGACATATTCCTCGGTTTTCGGCAGGGAGCTTTGCGGCCTTGCCGCCGAGGACGGACGCATTGCGGCAATAACCCCGTCCATGACCTTGGGCAGCGGTCTTGGCGGCTTTGCGAAAAAGTATAAGGACAGGTTTTTCGATGTGGGCATAGCCGAGGGCCACGCGGTCACCTTCGGGGCCGGCATAGCCGCCGGAGGAGCTTTGCCCGTAATAAGCATATATTCTTCGTTTTTACAGCGCGCCTACGACAATGTTATCCACGATTTGGCGATACAGAATCTTCACGCCGTGCTGGCGGTGGACAGAGCCGGACTTATCCCCGGCGACGGAGCCACGCATCAGGGAGTGTTTGACGTGGCCTTCCTTTCCGCCATACCGAATGTGGCCGTGCTGGCGCCGTCCTCCTTCAGCGAGCTGAGAAAAATGCTCCGCTATGCCGTAAAGGAGCATAACGGCACTATAGCCGTGCGCTACCCAAGGGGCGGGGAAAAAATGCCCATTGATAACGGCGACTTTGTTTTCGGCAAGGCGGCCGTGCTTAAAGAGGGCAGCGACGTGACGCTGGTTTCCTACGGCTCCATGACGGCAAGGGCGGTTATGTGCGCCGAAAAGCTTGAAAAGAGAGGAATCTCCGCCGAGGTTATAGATTTAAGGACAATAAAGCCCATGGACGTAAATTCCGTAATCAACAGCGGAAGAAAAACCGGAAAAATAGTTCTCATGGAGGAGGTCGTGCGCTGCGGCGGCATAGGGGAACAGCTTTTGGCTTATCTGACAGAAAGAAAGGTGAATATTCCCTTTAAGATAATCGCCCTTCCCGACAGATTCATTCCCCACGCGACGGCGCGGGAGCTGGAGGAATACTTCGGCTTTACCCCGGATGGACTTATAAAGGCAATGGAGGGAATACTTTGAAGAGACGGCTCGACGTGTATCTGGTGGAAGAAGGCCTTATAAGCGGCCGTGACCTTGCGAAAAGCATAATTATGGAGGGCAAGGTTTATGTAAACGGCCAAAAGGCCGACAAGGCCGGTATGCAGACAGGCGATAAAGATAAGGTTGAAGTTCGGGGCGAGGCTCTCAGGTACGTAAGTCGGGGCGGCCTTAAGCTGGAAAAGGCCATGAAAAGCTTCCCCATAGACTTAAAGGGAAAAACCGCCATGGATATAGGGGCCTCCACGGGAGGCTTTACGGACTGTATGCTCCAAAACGGGGCGGAAAGGGTCTTTGCCGTGGATGTGGGATACGGTCAGCTTGCGTGGAAGCTGCGCACCGACGAAAGGGTAGTAAATATGGAGCGGACGAACATCCGCAATGTGACGGCGGAGGATATAGGCGTTCCCTTGGACTTCGTCTCCATAGACGTGGCGTTTATATCCTTGGAGCTTGTGCTTCCTGTGGCTCATTCTCTCCTTAAAGACGGAGGACGTGTGGTGGCTTTGATAAAGCCCCAGTTTGAAGCCGGACGGGACAAGGTCGGCAAAAAGGGAGTTGTCCGCGACGGAGCCGTACATCGGGAGGTAGTCGAAAGGATAGTGAATTTTGCTCAGCGCAACGGATTTACCGTGCTGGGGCTGGATTTTTCCCCGATAAAAGGGCCGGAGGGCAATATCGAGTATCTTATGTACGCCGAAAAGGGCGTCGGCGAAGAAAAGAACTTCGCCGAAGAAATCGAGGCTCTTGTGGAAAAAAGCCACGCTGAGGCAAAGTAAAGGAATTTGGGGTGAACACATGACTCTTGAAGAAAAATACAAATCCCTCAGGGGATTTGACAGGCCGGACGAAAAAATAACCGAATTTATAGAAAAAATGGGCGTGGATACGGGCGAAATAATCGCCGCCGCCCGCAGCGACCTGAAAACCGACGGAAGCTACGGCGCTGTTTGGATGTTTGTTTCGGAGAAAGGTCTTTTTACGGCGGATTCCGAGGAAGGGTATTTTTGCTCATATCCATTTAAGGAATGGGAAATACGCCTTGAAAACTACATAGCCACCGGAGCGCTCGTTGCCGTCTGCGGCGAAAAGGAGACTGTTGCGGCGGCCTTTACAAGCTCCGTAGCCTTCGGCGCGGGGAACATCTGCCGCGTATGCGAAAGAATTAAGGAAGGAAAGCCCCTAACCGACGAGGATTTTAACAGAGGCGGCGAGGACAGAGTCTGTCCCAAGTGCGGCACTCCCTACGAGAAGGGGCGGCGTACCTGCTCGAAATGCCAAAACAAGAAAAAGCTGTTCCTTCGAGTGATGGGCTATATGCCCCGGTATAAAAAGGAGCTTGCCCTTGTTATGGGGCTTATACTTCTGAGCAGCGCCATCAGTCTTATACGCCCCTACCTTAACGGGAACACCCTTTACGACCAAGTGCTTACCGAGGGCGGAGCCTATTACGGGAAAATAATCCCCTTTGTGCTTATGATGATAGGCCTGGAGGTGATAACCCTTGCCGTCAACATAATTCAGGGACGTGTGGGCGCGGTAGTGTCGAGCAAAATAGTTTACGACATCAAGAGCGAGGTTTTCGACGCAATGCAGCGGCTGAGCATGAGCTTTTTCAACTCGAAGCACACCGGCAGCCTTATGAACAGAGTCAACTCCGACGCTTTGGATATACAGTACTTTCTGAACGACGGCCTTCCACAGTTCATTATAAACGCAATTACAATACTCGGAATCGGCTCCGTAATATTTATAAACAATCCCCTGCTGGCGCTGCTTATTATGCTGCCCGTGCCGCTGATAGTGTTTATAATCAAAAGGATTATTCCCAAGTTCAACCGCTTTAAGTGGATTGGCTGGAACAAATCCAGCAAGCTGAACAGCGTTATAAACGATTCCCTTTTGGGGGCAAGAGTCGTAAAGGCCTTCGGCAAGGAGAAAAACGAGGTTGACCGCTTTGAAAACGCCACTCAGGAGCTTTACGACGTACGCGTTAAGGAAGGCCTTATGTCGGCAAGGGTTTTTCCGGTGATGAACTACCTTATGACCATAGGCGGCCTTTTCGTTTGGGGACTTGGCGGCTGGCAGGTGCTGAGCGGAAATATGACCTTCGGCACGCTTATGACCTTTGTGGGGTATATAAGTATGCTTTACGCCCCCATCAACTTTATGATAAGAACCTACGACTGGTGGGCCAACTGCATGAACAGCGCCCAGCGTATTTTTGAAATTGTTGACCGTCAGACGGACGTTCCCGAAGCCAAGGATCCGGTGGACATAGGCCGCATAAAGGGCGATGTGGAGCTGAGGGACGTGACCTTTGCCTACGAACCCAACAAAAACGTACTCCACAACGTCAGCTTCAGGGTGTATCCCGGCGAAATGATAGGTCTTGTAGGCCACAGCGGAGCGGGAAAATCCACAATTACAAATATAATTACGCGTCTTTACGATGTGACCGAGGGAGAAATCCTTATCGACGGCGTAAACATCAAAAAAATACGCCAGAAGGATCTTCACGGCCAGATAGGAATGGTTTTGCAGGATACGTTCCTTTTCAGCGGAACAATTGCCGAAAACATAGCCTACGCCCGCCCCGACGCCACAATGGAGGAAATTGTACGGGCGGCAAAGTTAGCCAACGCCCACGATTTTATTATGAAGCTGCCCGATGGCTACGAAACCGAAATAGGCAAGCGCAGAACCAACTTAAGCGGCGGCGAGCGTCAGCGTATCTCCATCGCCCGTACGGTGCTTCTGGATCCGGCGATACTTATTCTGGACGAGGCCACGTCGTCTTTGGATACCGAAACAGAGCAGCAGATACAGCAGGCTCTGGAAACTCTTACCAAGGGACGCACCACAATAGCCATTGCCCATCGGCTTTCCACCCTGAAAAATGCCGACAGGCTTGTTGTGGTTGAGAGGGGAGAAATTGCCGAAATAGGAACCCACGAGGAGCTTGCGAAAAAGCCCGGAGGAATATATGCCCGCATGGTCGGGCGGCAAAGGGACGCCCTGAAAATACGGGGCGTGGGCGACGAAGAACAACTGTAAATAAGGGAGGCGCCATAATGGAAAATAAAATGAAAAAGTACGCCGACGTAAACTATCTTTCGCCGGAAAGCTGTACCTTCTATGAAACGGAAGGGGGGCTTTTAGGAATGAAGGAGGGCGGCGAGGATTTGGGCCGAATAGCTCTTGTACGTATGTTTCCCCTGAAAAATCCGGAAAAGTTCATCTCCGTTAGGAAGGAGAACAGGGGCAGAAACGACAGCCGAGGAGAGTACGGCGTCATTGAGGATATATCCCTTTTTTCAGGGGAACAGCGCCGGCTTATTGACAAGGAGCTTAAGCGGCGGTACTTTGTTCCCGAAATAACAAAGGTGGTCAGCGTAAAAGAGGAATACGGCCACACCTACTGGAATACCCTGACAACCGCCGGAGAGCGGAGCTTTACGGTGTTCGACATGAACAGCAACCTGCTCAATCTGGGGGGCGGAAGAGTGATGATAATAGATGTGGACGGGAACCGTTACGTTTTCCCCGATGTGAGCAAAATAGGCGAAAAGGCCCTGAGACTGGTGGAAATTTGGATATAACTAAACGCAATCGAAATTTAGGGCAGGTGATTAAATGATACTCAAATATCCTTTGCCGGAGGAATACGCCTCCGCCGCGGCCTCCACTCTCGGAGACAGCGAAATACTTTACTGTCTGCCGTTTGACCTTACCCCGGAAGGCAAGTTCACCAAGGGCTTTTTGGTGATAACAAAGGAAAGGCTTCTGGTGCTTCGGGAGGGACGGGCCGAAAAGCTCATACCCGTCAGCTCCTTAAGCGGAATATGCTGCGGGGAGTTGAATTCCTCGGGTATGCTGGAGGCGAACCCTTCCGGCGACCCGTTCCCGATAGTATTTTTCACTATGGAGTATATGGCGTGCTATTCTATGGCGGAAAGAATAATTACGGACCTGATAAACGGCGTCGCTCCCAAGGCCGTCAGCACCGACGACGAGAAAAAATGCCCCAAATGCGGCCGTCCGTTTATCCGAAACACCAGAATCTGCCGCCATTGCAGCGACCGCTTCGGCGTGCTTAAAAGAATATGGCGCATAAGCCGCCCGTGCTGGGGCTATTATGCTGTGCTTCTTTTGCTTTTTTGGTGCAACAGCGCGGTTATGCTGTATTCTCCGGCGGTGAGCAAAAGGCTTATCAACGAAGTGCTTACAAAGTTTGGCGGCGGGGCGGAGCTTTTGCCGAATCTTATTTGGCTTGTGGCTCTTACGGGGATATGCTCCCTTGCCACCACCCTTGTGGGAGCCTTGCGCGAGGTGATATCCGCAAAGGCCAGCAATCTGTTTGTGCGGGATTTGCGCAACGACATATACAAAAAGATACAGTCCATGCCCCTAAGCTACATTGAGGAAAAAAACGCCGGCGACCTTATGCACCGCATCAACGATGACACCGGACGCATACAGCAGTTTATACAAAATGTGGCCGTGCAGGCGGTAAACGAAATATGCCTGTTTATCGGCGTGGGGATAGTTGTGGTCAGCTTCAGCCCCATGATGGCTCTGCTCATACTCATTCCCATCCCCATCGCCCTGCTTATAACAAACCGCATCAAAACCTCGGTGCGTATGCGCTATCATAAGCAGTGGCGCTGGATGGATAAGCTGACCGACACCCTCAACAATGTGTTTAACGGCATTAAGGTGGTCAAGGTGTTCGGCCAGGAGGAAAGGGAAATAAAGCACTTTGAAAGCGTGGCGTCCTCCGTTCGGGACATAACCTGCCGCACCGAAAAGTACGTGTATACGGTTTTCCCGATAATAAAATTCCTCATTGGCTTCGGCAGCTATTTTGTAACCATGTACGGCGGCGCGCTTGTACTCGGCAAGGAAATGGGTCTGGGCGAGCTGATGCAGTTTTCCACCTACGCGGGCTATCTCTACAGCCGTTTGGAATGGTTCAGTATGCTGCCCCGTCAAATCAGTCAGGCAATAACCAGCGCCCAGAGAGTTTTTGAGGTTATGGACGAAGAAATTCCCGAGGAGGAAGCGGCAACGGCAAACGCGGAGGACATCGACGGCAGCGTTGAAATAGATAACGTGACCTTCGGCTATAAGACTTATAAGAGCGTGCTTAAAAATATAAATCTCAGCGTCAAAAAGGGCGAGATGATAGGTCTTGTGGGCCACAGCGGAGCGGGCAAGTCCACGGTGATAAATCTTCTTATGCGGCTTTATAAGACCGATGAGGGAGACATAAAAATCGACGGACACAGCATTGAGGACTACTCCGCCACCGACTATAAAAATCATCTGGGAGTAGTCCTTCAGGAAAGCTATCTGTTCAGCGGAAGCATAATAAACAACATCCGTTACTCAAGACCCGACGCCTCCGACGACGAGTGTATCCGCGCGGCAAAAATTGCCAACGCGCATGAGTTTATAATAAATCTTCCCGACGGGTACGATACATATGTAGGTGAAAAGGGACAGCGGCTCAGCGGCGGCGAGCGTCAGAGAATAGCGATTGCCCGCGCGGTGCTGAGCGACCCGAAAATAATGATACTGGACGAGGCCACGGCTTCGGTGGATACCGAGACGGAACAGCAGATACAGCAGGCCTTGGGGCGGATAATCAAGGGAAGGACTACCTTTGCCATTGCCCATCGGCTTTCCACTCTGAAAAACGCCGACAGGCTTGTTGTCCTTGAAGAAGGGCGCATAGCCGAGGTGGGAACACATAACGAGCTTATGGAAAAGAACGGCATCTACGCCGGACTTGTCCGGGCTCAGCGCACCATGACCGCCCTTTCCGTTGCGATAGACGGGGACGGCGGCAAAGGCGGCAAAGGCGGCGGAGGCGGCAGGGAAGGCCCTCCCGGGCCGCCGCCGAGGTAAGGAAAGAATAATTATTAAGGAAAAAATACAAAGGAGAGATAATTATGGCGAAAATCAAGCTTATTACAGACAGCGGCAGCGATATCAAGCCTTCCGTAGCACAGCGGCACAATATCAGAGTTATTCCCTTTAAATACACCTTTGACGGGGAAACATACCTTAAAAGCTATAAGGATCAAAGCATTGAGGAATTTTACGCCATGTTGCGCAAGGCTCCCGAACCGGCAAAAACGGCTCAGATAACTCCGGCGGAGTACGCCGATATTTACCGTGAGGAGATAGCCGCGGGCTACGACACGATTATTGTTGTTACTCTCAGCTCAAGCGCCAGCGGAACCTTCCAGAACGCCAACATAGCGGCAAAGGAGGTTATGGAGGAGGAAAGTTGCGATATAAGGATAGTGGATTCCCAAACCTTCACCTGTCTTTACGGTCAGCCCGTGATCCACGCCGCAAAAATGGTTGAGGCGGGGGCGGACGCGGACGAGGTTGAAAATTATCTCAGAGAAGCCGTAGCCGATTTCAACGCGGTTTTTGTCGTGAGCGATTTGGAGCATCTGAAAAAGGGCGGACGCATTAACGCCGCAACGCTGCTTCTTGCGAATATGCTGGATATTAAGCCCATGCTCACCATAGGCGGCGGCCTTGTTGTTCAGTCTGATAAGGTCAGGGGAGAAAAGCGTGTAAACAAAAAGATTATTGAAATGGCGGTTAAAAACGCCGGCGACCTTAACGGGCGGACGGTCATTACGGTAAACGCCGATGTGGACGACAAGCTGGAAGCTATGGAAGCGGAGCTTAAGGCGCAGTTCCCCGATGTAAAAGTGCTTCACTGCAAGCTGGGAGCCATAATCGGCACTCACGGCGGACCGACGCTGTACGGCTTTGCTTATTCCACCTCCGGCAAGTTCGATATAAGCGATTACGAAGAGGAATAATGAGGGA